>JAAYFX010000332.1 GCA_012728025.1 Clostridiales bacterium | reverse complement strand
CTACCGAAGCAAACATAAATGAATATGGCAGATTCGACGACCTGAAGAAAACCGTAGACAGGGACAAAGCAAAAGCCTACTTTGAAACAGTAGAAGGCTCGAGTATCCCAGAATTTCGGCTGAGTATCAAAATTGAGAAGTTGCTTAAGGACTTTATCCTTAGCGGAGGCTTTGATATCGACAAAGGCGAAAATATGTAGCTGCAGAATGCTTGGTGCAAGAAAGAGCTGGTTGGTATCTGGTCTTTTTCTGTCTTTCATACGGACAGGTAACTAAAAGATTGGAGGCGGCTTATGTCTGGAGATTTTGGCCCATATGGAAAAGGGCTTGACGGTTATGTGCATTATACCCAGGGAAGAAAAATCAGAGGAGTATTCGTAATGACAAAAGAGGTACAGGTTTCCAATGATTTCCCAATTATGGACTGCCTTGTTCTGTTTGATGAGCAATTTTCAATTGCTGATTTCAGCACTGCCTTGGAAAAAGCAAAGCAACTGAGAAGAATTTACACACAACACCCATTTAAGGAGTCTTTAAAAGAAGTAGCATAAGTCTCAATTGTATGCACCGATGGGCTACCATATTCAGTATTTAGTTCCGCCGCACAGAATAAAGGGGTTCGAACAATCTGCTCGAAAGGGTGGAATATCAACCAAGGAAGAGATGATGCCCTATATCGTTGCAGCTAAAGATCAGATCAATCAATGTTGATATAGGGGAAACATGACAAAAAGCAAAAACACCTATTGACTTTTGTCGAAATCAGTCGATATATAAGATATAGGGAGTACCCTAACACCAAAATAAGACAAGATACGATCTCTGGCATATATCGCACGGATCGCATAAAATCCGAGAAGGTAGTATGCACCGGAGAAAGGCTTGCTTCTGGGGGTGACAAGTATTGATTGTGATCAGTGGTACGCTTTAATTATTGAGGAGGAAAAAATTTATGAAGACATGGTATCGTAACTTAAAGATCAGTATTAAAATCACCAGCAGCTTCCTGCTGGTGGCGATGATTGCGGGGGCAATCGGCATCATCGGGATTGTGAGCCTGAATAGCGTTGGGGGGTCATATTCTGTTGCGTATACAGATTCTGTTATTGCATTGGCAAGCATGGAGAAGGTTAGCGGCTCTTTTCAAGAAATGCGGCAGGATCTTCTCGAAATGTTGTTGGTTGACAGCAAAGGGGATAAGGATGCTTGCTTCGATGCTTTTAAACGCCATAGCGAAGGTGTAAAGGAGGGATTGGTAAGCTACAATGCCATGCTTACCGGCTACAACGCCGAGGAAGTGGTAGAGGAACAAAGCCGAGTTGATGCGGTCGGATCAACGCTTACGGCATTTCATACGAGTGCCGAGGCTTTTTCTAGCAGTCCCGCTGTCACGGATCCGGATCGTTACATGGAGGCTTACCGTGTGTTGGGCGATGGAGGGGAACTTAATGTTCTGGCGCAGGCCGTTGAGGAAGCCATTGCCGATCTGGTGCAGTACAACACGGATTATGCCAACCAGCAAATTCTCGCCAACGGGGCGCTGGCATCAGCCGCCGGCCTTACAACGACCATCGGCGTTGCAATCGGTGTGGTTGTGGCCGTACTGATCGGGCTGGGGACTGCACGCAGTATTTCAAAGCCCATCGGGCAGATTGTGGAGGCTGCCAACAAGCTGGCGGACGGGGACTTCAATATCAACATTGACAACAACTCCAAGGATGAAACGGGTCAGCTGGCGCAGAGGTTCCAGAATATGGCAGATGCCTTGAAAACGATTATAGCTGATCTTACGTGGGGTCTGGGGGCATTTGCGGAGGGCAACTTCGCTCTGGACAGTCAGGCGAAGGAAAGCTATGTCGGTGACTATTATCCTTTATTGGACTCCATAATCAAAATGCGTGACAACATTACCCATACGCTGTTGCAGATCAACTCAGCCGCCGAGCAGGTAGCGACAGGCTCCGACCAGGTATCCAGCGGAGCGCAGGCGCTGGCAGCCGGCTCCACCGAGCAAGCAGCTTCCGTGGAGGAGCTTGCTGCATCTGTTGAAACTATCGCAAAGCAGGCCGAAGATAACTCTGCGGCAATCACAGAGGCGGGCAATTTTGTTGCCCAGACCGGCATAGATGTTAATGCTGGGAATGAGCATATGGCCCAGCTATCTCAGGCAATGGCGGATATAAGCACCACCTCAAACCAGATTGCGAACATTACAAAGGTCATAGAAGATATAGCCTTTCAAACCAACATCCTATCCCTTAACGCCGCTATAGAAGCCGCTAGGGCCGGAAACGCCGGAAAGGGCTTTGCGGTGGTAGCAGACGAGGTTCGCAATCTTGCCGCCAAGTCTGCAGAAGCGGCAAAACAAACGGGCGAGCTTATTCAGGCCTCTGTGGATACAGTCGCAAGGGGCACAAAAATCACCAACCAAACAGTACAGATTCTTCAGGATGTGGGCACAAGCGCCACGGAGGTTGTAGACAGTTTTGAAAAGATTGAGAAGTCCATTGCCGAGCAGACCGTGGCAATCGAGCAGATTAAAGTTGGTCTTGCTCAAATCTCTACTGTCGTCCAGACAAATGCGGCAACCGCGGAGGAAAACTCCGCCGCCAGCGAGGAAATGTCTGCTCAGGCCGTGACTTTGAGGGAGGAAGTCGGAAAGTTCAGGCTATTAACAGAATAAATTACTTACAAGCTCAGACAAGCTTTAGTAAACATTAGTTGTATGGGAGGGGTCTATGGAAACACAAGAGAATTTAAACAATGAACAGCAAGGAATAGATGCTCAAAAGAGGTATCTCACCTTCCGCATGGATGGTCAGTTGTTCGGCTTACATATAGTGGAGATTGTTCAGATTACGCAGATGCAGGAAATCATCTCTCTGCCAGAGCAGCCGTCCTATATAAGGGGTATTATCAATTTGCGCAGCCAAATAATCCCCGTTATGGATATGCGTCTGCGCTTCGGAAAACAGGAAGCCGCTTTCACCGAGCGCACCTGTATTATCATAACTCATGTACAAGATT
>JAAYFX010000160.1 GCA_012728025.1 Clostridiales bacterium | reverse complement strand
TACTTTTCACTTCGGCAAGCCTGTCATTTGCGGCGGAGGAAAATACGGTTTCCGACCCCGACACAGCAGTCTCAGAAAAGGCCGAGATAAAAGCCAAGGACGAGGTCATATATGCCATTTTAGGCTGTGACGGCAGCGTTCAAGATATATATGCTGTTAACAGCTTTGCCCTTGAAAAGGCCGGAAGCATTACGGATTACGGCGATTATACCTCGGTGAAAAACCTGACGGACACAAGCATTTTGAACCAAGAAGGCGATGCTGTTACAATACAAGCCGAGGCTGAAAGCTTTTATTATCAGGGCAATATATCCGAAACAGAGCTTCCGTGGATATTCGACATAGAGTATTTCTTAAATGGCGCTAAAATTACACCTGAGGAGCTTGGCGGAAAATCCGGCGAGCTTGAAATTACCATTAAAAGCAGGCAAAACACCGCCGTAGACCCTGTTTTCTATGAAAATTATATGCAGCAAATCACAGTAACTCTGGATAGCGAAAAATGCCTCGACATTGAAGCTTCTGGCGCTACTCTCGCCAATGCGGGCAAAGACAAGGTAATCGTCTTCACGGTAATGCCGAGGGTAGATGCGGATATTTCCTTAAAAGCAGAGGTAAAGGATTTTACCATGACGGGAATTGACATTTCCGCCATGCCCTTTTCAATGAGTGTGGAAATTCCGGATATGTCTGATATGGTAAGTGGTTTTTCAGGCTTGGCCAATGGAATCTCCAGCTTAAACCAAGGGGTTGGCAGTCTTACTGATGGCGTTGCCGAATTACAGACAGGTACAGCCGGCCTAACAAAGGGTTCATCAGATATAAAAGCAGGTCTGTTCCAACTAGATAACAACTCCGGACAGCTTTTACAGGCTTCCGAGCAGATTGGCGATGCTTTAACACAGCTTGCCTCAGCCCTCAACGGCTCATCCTCCTCGGGAGGAATGGATTTGGGCGAGCTTCCCCAGCTTCCAATAGGCTTATCTCAATTAGCCGATGCTTTGGACAGTATGTCGGCTGGTTTAGTAGAGCTTAAAAATGGTTTTACCCCTGCATATGCGGCTTTGGACAACGCCATACAGAGCATTCCGACAGCGTCGGTATCTCAGGAGCAAATTGCCGCCCTGTATGCTCAAACTGACCCCAGCTTAAATGGCGCACTTGACGGACTTGTGACCTCATATACGTCGGCTCAAACTGTAAAGGGTACTTACAATCAGGTAAAAGGCGCTTTTGATGCCGTTGGCTCCACCATAGACACCCTATCCCCCTCAATCGCCACGATTTCAGTCTCCCTTAATGAGATGGCAAATAAAATAAATGAAGCACTATCCGGTGCGGATATGCTGGTGCAACTGGCACAGCTTTCCGAAGGTCTTACGGAGCTTGACAGAAACTATGCAAAATTCCACAATGGACTGACAGATTATATGGTTGGTGTTGGGGACTTGTCCTCTGGTTATAGTGATTTTCATAGTGGCTTGTCTATATTTGGAGGCGGTATCGGAGAGCTCTATGGCGGAGCTGCTAAGCTTTATGAAGGCACAAAGCAGCTGAATTATGAAACGGCTAAATTGCCGGATACCATACAATCCGAAATCGATGGTATGCTTAATTCCTACACAGGCTCAGATTTTGAAGTGGTTTCCTTCACCTCTGAAAAAAATGAGAACACCGATTTAGTACAATTTGTGTTAAAATGTAAGGGTATTGAAAATCCGGAAGAAGTAAAAAATAAAGATACAGAGCTTGAGGCCCCGAAAGAAACATTTGGGGATAGGTGGGCCGCTCTGTTCACCATAAAAAAAGAGGATTAGACATCTATGGAGCAAGACAAGTTTTTTATGCGGGAAGCCATTCGTTTATCAGAGCAGGCGGTACAAAAGGGCAACGAGCCTTTTGCTGCGGTGCTTGTAAAAGACGGTGACATCGTATATACTAATGAGAACCAAATATATACAGGCTCTGACCCTACATTTCACGCCGAGGCAGGACTGCTGAGAAGGTTTTGTACTGAGACGGGGATTACAGATTTGCGGGAATACACATTATATTCAAGCTGCGAGCCTTGCTTTATGTGCTGTGGGGCAATGGTTTGGACAAAGCTTGGCCGCTTGGTATACGGTGCCAGTGATATTGACCTTTGCGGCTTATTGGGTCAAAAGGGAGCCGAATGTTGCCGCATTGTGTTTGAAAACTCCCCTTGGAAGCCTCAGGTGGTATCCGCTGTTTTGCGGGAAGAAAGTCTAAAGGTTCTATCCGCCTATTTTAAAGAAAACTCTAAAGGATAGAAAAATAGCCTGTACTTAAATTATGGCTTAAAAGCTTTAAGGGGCGGGAAAACAGAAATGGATATAATTGTAAGAGGGTTTACAACCAAAGACCTTACTTCCATGACGGAAATATGGAACTGTGTTGTAGAGGACGGCATTGCCTTTCCTCAGGAAGAAAAGCTGAACATAGAAAACGGCCTTGCTCTTTTTGCTGGCCAGTCTTTCACAGGGGTTGCCGAGGATAAAGATACAGGTGAAATACTTGGCCTTTATATTTTGCACCCCAATAGTATGGGCAGGTGCTCACATATTTCAAACGCAAGCTTTGCTGTTAAAAAAGAATGCAGAGGTCTGCATATTGGTGAAAAGCTTGTCTTGCACTGCTTGGAAAAGGCGAAGGAGCTGGGCTTTAGGATAATCCAGTTTAACGCCGTTGTCTCAACAAATCATGGAGCCATCCATCTTTATGAAAAGCTTGGTTTTGTACGACTAGGTACAATTCCGAAAGGTTTTCTTATGAAAAACGGAAGCTATGAGGATATTGTGCTTTTTTATAAGACCTTATAATTGGTATGAACACTTAAAATAATAAAAAAGTCAGTACGGCTTGCACCGTACTGACTTTTTTATTATTTCAGCTTCTTAAAACATACTCTGCGTAGCGCACTGTGTCCATTGCTGTGTGAGCATAGCGGTCAGCGCCTATCATGTCTGCATAGTCTTGGGTTAAAACCGCACCACCCACAACGGTTAGTACATGGGGTTGCCTTTTCTTTAAAAGCTTTATAGTTTCATCCATTGCCGCAACGGTTGTGGTCATAAGAGCGCTTAGTCCCACAAGCTTTGCCTTGTTCTGCTCTGCCGCTTCAACGATAGCCTCCGGAGAAACGTCACGGCCTAAATCTATTACATTAAAACCATAGTTTTGGAGCAAAGCTTTTACAATGTTTTTCCCTATGTCGTGAATGTCACCTTTAACAGTGGCGAGTATAACAGGCTCTCCTTGGCTCTCCGAGTAGGGCATTTTGCTTTTTGCCTGCTCAAAGGCCGCTTTTGCCGACTCGGCACTCATTAAAAGCTGAGGGAGAAATACGGTTTTTTCCTCAAAGCCCCTACCCACAATATCCAATGCCGGAACAATTTGTTCATTAATAAGTGTAAGAGGGTCAGTTTCCGAAAGAGCTTCAAGGGAAAGCCTTGACGCCTCCTCTGTCAGTCCTTTTATAATGGCGTTTTTAAGTCCCCCAGCCACATCCTTTGTTTCACCTGAAGCTGTGGCGGTGGAAAGACTTTCACTTGTTGTAACCCTTTGTGCAAAGTCAATATAAGCGCTGCAGCTAGGGTCAAGACCGGCAAGGGCCATATAGCTTTTATATGCCTTTTGAAGCTCCACAGAAAAAGGGTTCACTATGGCAGCAGAAAGACCCGCCGTAAGCGCCATGGTGAAAAAGCTTGCAGTCACATAGTCTCTGGAGGGCAGACCGAAGGAGATGTTTGATACACCCAAAGAGGACAGAGCAGAAAGTTCTTCCTTTATAAGGACAATAGACTCAAGTGTAACCTGTGCCGATTTTTGGTCTGAGGATATGGTGAGGGCCAAGGGGTCAAATATAAGGTCTTTAGGGGCAATCCCATATTCTGCCGCACGATTTGTTATTCTTCTTGCTATTTCAAGTCTGCCTTGGGCAGTTTCGGGGATGCCTTTTTCGTCAAGGGTAAGGCAAACTATAAGCCCGCCGTATTTTTTTGCAAGAGGGAAGATGGCATCCATGCTCTCCGCACTGCCGTTTACAGAGTTTATCATGGGCTTTCCATTATATATTCTCATGGCTGCCGCCATTGCTTGGGGGTTTGACGTGTCAATTTGTAATGGAAGGTTGCAAACTCCCTGAAGCTGGCTTACACTATCAACAAGCATTTTGGCTTCGTCAATTTCCGGCAGACCAACATTGACGTCAAGCACATGGACACCCTGCTCCTGCTGGGCTAAACCTTCTTTTAAAATATAGCCTATATCATTTTCTTTTAAAGCCTGCTTAAAGCGCTTTTTACCTGTGGGATTAATTCTTTCTCCAATGAGAATAGGCTCTTTTCCGAAGCTTAGGGCATGGGTATATGAGCTTATTACAGTAAGCTCCTTTTTTTCGTTTTTCAAAGGAGCAATATCGGCTGTTTTAGAAACCAGAGCCTTTATATACTCCGGAGTTGTGCCACAGCAGCCACCCACCACAGCGGCGCCGGATAAAACAATCTGTTTCATAGTATCCGCAAATTCTTCGGCACCCAAATCATAGACGGTTTGCCCATTTTCACTTCTAGGCAGGCCCGCATTAGGCTTTACAAGAATGGGAACCGAGGCACAAGCTGTAAACCTTGGCAGTATATCTAGCATTTTATCAGGCCCCACAGAGCAGTTTAGGCCGATTACATCTACTCCCAAGCCCTCAAGCATAGCCACCATTGCCTCGGGCGGCGTTCCGGACAGGAGATTTTCGCTTTCGTCATAAACATTGCTTACAAAAATCGGTAGGGAGGAGTTTTCCTTTGCGGCTAAAACCGCCGCCTTTGTTTCGTAACAGTCGTTCATTGTTTCTATAAGGATAAAATCTGCGCCGGCCTTATCACCTGCACGGATGGTTTCGGCAAAAAGCTCCACAGCATTTTCAAAAGGCAGGTCACCCATAGGGGCCAAAAGTCTGCCGAGAGGGCCAATATCAAGGGCTATAAAAAGCTCCTGTTCGGCTTTTGCAAGTTCTCGTGCTTTTTTTGCGCAGGAAAGAGCCGCTGTAACCACCTGAGAAACATTCGCTCTTCCATCTTTCCCGTCAAACTTCAAAGCATTTACTCCAAAGGTGTTTGTACAGACGGCCATGCTTCCCGCCTTGTAATAGGCAAGGTGCAGGTCTATAATTTCCTCGGGGTTTGTTAGGTTCCACATTTCGGGCTTCTCTCCGGACTTAAGTCCTCTGGCCTGTAAATACGAGCCAGTGCCCCCGTCAAGATAAAATATCCCGTTTTTGACTAATTCCATCAGCTTCATATAAAAGTTCTTTCCTTCCATTTGACTTTGCCTGAAAACAAACTTAAAAAAGGGTTTTTATACCCTTGCAATAGCTTTTCAAGAGCTGGGACAATATTTTACACTCTATTGTAATCTGAATTGGCAATCTGTTTTATCGCAGAGGGAGCAGTCTGGCTCTTTCTGACGACAGCCATCTTCTCCAAGGCCAACGATGGCGGTGACAGATTTTTGAGGTATCATAAGATATGATTCGGTAAGACTTATACCTGCGTGATTTGTAGCTTCTAAAGAGTCTAAAAGCTTTGCCTGTATTTCAATGGGCAAATCCCCATAGCCAGGGCTGAAGCGAGGTCTTAAAAAATATCCTTCGTATTCCTCTTTCCACTGGGTGCACAGTTTGTCGCAAAAGCTTTCTATGGCTGTTGTGCCAACGGCATCCAGCAAAAGAGCCTGCAAAGGGGAGTTAACCGCTGCCCGCCGACGGGACATTTCTGCGGCAAGTCCTGTGGTGGCGGCAAAAATGATGGCTTTATCGCAGCCGGAAAGGGCTTTTTTAAGGCGTTCTCCGGAGGCAAAAAACAGCTCTAAATCGGTTCCGGAAGAAGTTCCACGGCACAAAACTTCCCTAAAACAAGCCTTATATGAAACCTCTTTCTTAAAATTATCAATGCTTTTTAAAATCTGCTCTTGCAACTGGGCCTCCGGCGCTGTTTTGCCAAGACCAAGGTAGCGGCAAACTTTTTCGAAAGGTATTTCAATAAGTTGAGGTTCTGTTTCTATAACCTTTACCGCCTGACGGCTGCTCATTTCAAAATCTCCGATATATTACTTTGGATAATCCTTGCAACGGAAGGATTGTTCATGGAATAAACGTGGACAGCGTCAACCCCGTTTGCGTAAAGGTCTACTATCTGCTCCGTTGCATAGGCTATGCCTGCCTGCTTCATGGTTTCTGGATTATCCCCAAAACGGTCAACAATATATTTAAATCTCGGGGGCAGGGCAGTGCCGGAAAGAGCTGTTATCCTTTTTATTTGTGCTGCCTTGGTAACAGGCATAATACCTGCTACAACAGGCACGTTTATTCCGGCTTTTTTTATTTTATATAGAAAATTATAAAATATATTATTATCAAAAAACATTTGGGAAGTTAAAAACTGACATCCCGCATCAACCTTCATTTTAAGATGCTCAATATCACGCTGCTGGCTTTCAGCCTCGGTATGCCCTTCGGGATAACAGGCTCCGCCTATGCAAAATCCGCCAAAATCCCGCACCTCATTTATAAGGGAGGAGGCATAACGGTAATGCCAATCTTCCTGAGGAGACATTCCCTCGGGAATATCACCCCGCAGAGCCAACACATTTTTTATCCCCGCCTCCTGCATTTTTTTAAGCTGGGCCAAAACTCCCTCCCGAGTGGAGGAAACACAGGTAAGGTGGGCTAAAACGGGTATGTCATGACGCTTTTGTATGCCTGCCGCAATATCTGTGGTGTACTCGCTTGTTCCGCCGCCCGCCCCATATGTCACGCTCATAAAGCTGGGATTAAGGCAGGCGATTTCCTCCACCGCAGATTCAATGCTCTCATAGGTCGCACTACTTTTCGGGGGAAAAACCTCAAAGGACAGAGATGGCCTTCCCGAATTAATTACATCTGTAAGCTTCATGACTATTCTCCCTAATAATATTTTATATGTTCTTACTATGAAATAAAAAATGCCTCCGGCGCCGATTATATGGGCTTTCCGAGGCACATGGTATTTGCAGACTTTTATACGAAGATTAAATACGCAAAAAAGCTCAGGCAGTTTTTTGGATAGCACAAAAACACCCGCACAAACCACGTGTTCGGGAAGTGCGCATTCGCATATGTTTTATACTGCCGACCCAAAAGCCTTCATGCTTAAATTCCATTGTCTGCCTCTCCTTTTGAAAATTTAACTTAAATTATATCGATGCTATCCCTTGTTGTCAAGCTTCTTAGTTTATTTCGTTAAATTAGTACAGTAAAGCTGCCGAAAAGAAAGGTTTGTAAGCTCTAATAAAGCTTTTAAGCAGAGATGAAATGAAGATGTTTTAACAATAGACAATTAAAGTGACGATAAACAAGATAGATGGCTTATATAAAAGTTTATGCCATTGCTTGACAAGAGCAATTATTGTGCTAAACTTTATAGTGCAAGTCTGCTAAAAATGTTTTAAATTTTTGGCAGGTTAGCACAGACATCCGTACAAGTTAAAGCTAATTAATATAAATTCATTTCACGGAGGAACAAAATGGGAAACATTTGGCATGATATGAATCCAGAAAGAATAAAACCCGAAGATTTTTTGGCGGTTATAGAAATAAGCAAGGGCAGTAAAAAGAAATACGAGCTGGATAAAGAAACAGGTATGCTGATTTTGGATAGGATACTGTATACATCCACCCATTATCCCAGCAGCTATGGTTTTATTCCCCGCACCTATGCCGACGACGATGACCCCTTAGATGTGCTTGTGCTTTCAAGTGAATCCATAGACCCTTTCGTGACAGTAAGGTGTTATCCCATTGGCATGATAACTATGATTGATAATGGGCGAAACGATGAAAAGATTATCGCCATTCCCTATGCTGACCCCACGTATAACTCCTTTAAAGATATAAGCGAGCTTCCGAGTCATATATTCAATGAAATGAAGCACTTTTTTTCTGTGTATAAAATGCTGGAGGGCAAGCAAACCAGCGTTGATGAGGTTCAAAACCGTGATGAGGCAATTTTGACTATAAATAAGTCAATAGATATGTATAATAACAAGTTTAACAAATGATAAAAAAGCTATCTTTTCTTGAAATTGGAAAAGGGCTTGCATTGGTACGAGCTTAATGCTATAATTTTAACTGCAATTTACAATAGGAGCTGTTAAAAATGGCCGGACATTCCAAATGGCATAACATTCAAAAAACTAAAGGTGCGCAGGATGCAAAGCGCGCTCAGATTTTCACAAAGATTGCGAGAGAAATGATAGTCGCAGTCAAAGAGGGGGGCGGCGGGGACCCTGCAAACAACTCCCGTCTTGCGGCAGTAATAACTAAGGCAAAGGCCGCCAATATGCCCAATGATAACATAAAACGCTGTATTGAAAAGGCTCTCGGCTCTGCCGACAGCTCTAATTTTGAGAGTATTACCTATGAAGGTTATGGGCCTAGCGGTGTTGCCGTTATTGTAGAAACTATGACGGATAACAGAAACCGTACGGCGGCCGAAATGCGCCATTATTTTGACAAATATGGCGGTAATTTAGGAGCTTCAGGCTGTGTTTCATGGTCATTTGACCGTAAGGGCGTTATAGTTATTGATAATGAGGAAAAAAACCTTGACGAGGACACCGTAATGATGGACTCGCTGGATGCTGGGGCGGATGATTGCGTCACAGAGGGTGAAAGCTTTGTTATTTACACTGCTCCCGACGCTTTTCAGGCAGCGGCAGAAAAGCTTGAGGAGCTGGGATACAAGTTTCTTTCGGCAGAGCTTGAAATGGTTCCTCAAAACTATATAAAACTCACCTTAGAGGACGAAATCAAGAACATGAACAAAATGCTTGAGATGTTTGAGGATAACGATGATGTCCAAAACGTCTGGCACAACTGGGAAGAAGAGGACTAAGCGCACTTAACTTCAAGCGGCAAACGCGTTTTTGTTTGCCGCTTTCTTTAGTAATAGGTTTCTAAGGAGAAAAGTATAATGAAAAGAAATTGGCTTACAGTCATTATAGGACTTCTTATTATAGTAGGGGGTATCCTGTATGGCTGCAATGTGCTGGGCTATTGGGATACGAATCTTTCCTTTGATGGCTGGTGGGCACTTTTTATAATACTTCCCTGTGTGCTTTCCATGTGTACAGGAGGTATAAATCTTTTAAATTCCATAGGAGCCGGTGTAGGTGTTCTTTTGCTCCTAAGCGCTCAGGGGGTTTTTCGGGATAATCTTGGCTATAAGCTTATCGCTCCTCTTATAGTTATACTCCTTGGACTTAACCTTGTTTTTAAATTACCTACGAAGATGAACAAAGAGGGTAATAACGGTATTTTCGCAGGCAGCAGGGGAGACACTCACTTTGCTGTTTTCGGCGGAAATAAGCCTAAATTCGATGATGTTGTTTTCAGAGGGGTAAACACCTATGCGATTTTTGGTGGCATTGAGCTGATGCTGAAAAATTCGACCATAAAGCGTGATTGCACGGTTAATGTATATTCAATTTTTGGGAATACTGATATAACTCTTCCGGAAAATGTCAGAGCCTATGTTACAAGCACTCCGATAATAGGCAGCATTCAAAACACCTTCAAATCCTCTGCCCTTCAAAACGCACCCACAGTTTACATACGGGTGTTAACAGTTTTCGGCTCGGCGGATATTAGATAAAGTTATTTTCATATATATAAAAATAGAAAAAACCGGACTGCTGTTTTAGCAGTCCGGTTTTTTATTGACCCATTAAGAAAACATTATTATCTGTTCCAAAGTTATAAAGGCTGTAACAGACCAAAACCTCGTCGATATTATGCTCTTCAATATAATCTATAAGGGTGGAATACATAAGCTTTGTCTTGTAATAACGTAAATCCATGGCGTGAACCTCTGAATAGTTATCCTGAAGGAAGGGGATAAGGCTGTCAAAATAACTATCCCGCAGCACAAGGATTGAAGGTGCGTCAGTATTTTCGGTATTTACCGTTATAAGCGGGGTATTGCCCCCCATAAACATGGAGTATTTGTCCTTCTTATTAAGAAAATCCATGTTGTACATAAGGGCGGGAACAGCCTCGTCCGAGGGGTAGTTTAAAACCTTGGTACCCTCCCGCTGAGGGACAAAAAACTCGATGCTATCCGAACCAACCCAGCTAATGCCGGACTTTGAATACACAGAACCGTAAAATTCATCGGTAATCATCTCACGATTATAGTTGGAAAGGGTAGGGGCTGTTTTACCCATTGCCTCCATAATGGCGGCATAGCCGTAATAAGCGCCAAGACTTGTCCAATGGTGGTCTGTGCGGTAGTAGATATATTCATCCGAATGTGCCGACATAGCGCTTAATAAATCAATATTAATGGTGCCGGAGCCTTCATAGCTGTAATCAATAATCTCTTTCTGGCTGTCATTGGGAGCATTTTTCGGCAAAAGGTCGGAGCGAATTTCTGCAAAGCTGGGAACCAAGGCAAAATATACGGGGATATTGGCTTTTTCCGCAAGATTTCTTACAGCAGTGATGTTTGTATCCAACTGTTTAAAATCAGGCTTAGAATAGCCTTCCACCAAAATATCATCGCCGCAAAGGTATACGCCCTTATTTTCTTTTTTTCCCAAAGAAAGCTCGCTTCGGGCTTTCAGAGTCGTCCAGCTATCACGAAATGGAAATTGGTCAGAGCAATAGCTTTCAAACTTACTGGTAAATTGCCCAGAAAATGAACTATCCACTGTAAGCTTTGGAGCCTGAGTCAACTCACGATTTTCCTGCTCTGAAAAACCCACATCAGGCAGGGCCAGATGAAGGACAAAAAACAGAAATATAAAAGCTAGAAATATACAAATTTGAAACCAAGAAGAAACTTTTTTCATAAATATACCCCTTAAAAACGGAAGTAAAGGAAGGGATTGTAAGTTGCGTCAACAAGGTAGGCCGTTGATATAACAAGGCCAATAATGATAAGGGCGGCCGAAGAAAAGGATTTTGCCTTTTCAGGAAGCCTGTTGTAAAGATTTTTGGAAAGGGGAGTGCAGGCTATGATGGATATTAAAAATACCAAGGCAAATGAGGCTAGATTATAAATATCCTCGGGCCTGTAAAGACCGCCGCTGCCAAGACCGAACATAGCCTTATAATAGACAGCGCACTGAGAAAGAGAGTTTAACTGGAAAATTACCCAGCCGCTAACAGCTACGAATAAAGTATAAATGTGCCCTACAAAATTCGGAGCCTTGTCCAATCGCTCAAGAAGCCAGAGCTTTTCTATAATAAGAAATACGGCATAGTAAAGACCCCAAAGCATAAAGGTCCAGTTCGCTCCGTGCCAAAAGCCGGTGAGAGCCCAAACTATGGTTATATTCAAAAGCTGACGGTATTTTCCCTTACGATTTCCGCCCAAAGGAATATATACATAATCACGGAACCATGTGCCAAGGCTTATATGCCAGCGCCGCCAGAATTCCGTCACACTTTTTGAAATATAGGGGTAATTAAAGTTTTCCAAAAACTCAAAACCTATCATCCTACCAAGTCCTATTGCCATATCACTGTATCCGGAAAAGTCAAAATATATCTGGAGAGAAAAAGCGATAATTCCCATCCACGAACCGGCAAAACTAAGCTCTGTTGCGGACAGGGCGGCATAATTATCCCATAAGACCCCAACATTATTTGCGATAAGCACCTTTTTGGCAAGACCGACGGTGAATCGGCGCACTCCGCTTGCAAACTGGTCAGGGGACTTGGAACGAAAGTCCAGCTGAGAGGCGATGTCTTTATATCTCACGATAGGCCCTGCGATAAGCTGGGGGAATAGAGCAATGTAGGTGCCGAAACGTATGAAACTTTTCTGAACATCACCGTCATGGCGGTATACATCTATCGTGTATGACATATTTTGGAAGGTGTAGAAGGAAATACCGATAGGCAGGGTAATGCCCAAAGGTTTAATAAAATCTAAGGCCGGAATTATCGAGAGGGTGCTCGCAAAAAGGTCAAAATACTTGTAGAACATAAGAAGGCTCAGGTTGATAATTATATTTATTACAAGTATACGCTTTGCTCGGGGCTTATTGTCATCCCGATATTTTCCCACAAATATGCCGGATATATAGTTTATCATTATGGATATGAGCATGAGCAGTATATAAACCGGCTCGCCCCATCCATAGAAAATCATATTTACAAAAAACAGCCATGGATTACGCCACTTCCATGGCACAAAATAGTAAACTGCCAATACAATCGGCAGATAAATAAACATAAATATTATGCTGGAAAATACCATCTGGCCTTATCCTCCGTTAATCCCCATAATAAAAGCATTGTACTAAATTTCGACATAAATTGCAAGGAGATTGTTGATGCTCTTAGCTTAATAATTGACACATTGTCAGCAATTTAACACCCTTTTTTATTTTTTATCAGGCTCAAAATTCGCCAAAGGGTTTGCAGCGGCAGCAATGCGCAGCTCGGCATTGTCCACATGGGTGTAAATCTGTGTTGTATTAAGATGCTCATGGCCTAAAACCTCCTGCAAGGTGCGCACATCAACGCCGTTTTGCAACATTAGGGTTGCCGCTGTATGGCGTAACTTGTGGGAGGAGTAAAGGCTGGGGTCAAAACCTGCTCGCAAAAAGTTTTTCTTGACCATGCTATGCACCATTTCCCGAGAGATGCGGGTGCGACGGTTGGAAACAAAAATTGCCTGCTCATGCTCGGGCACAAGGTTTTTACGAATGAGCAGCCATGAATTTATAGCGTTTATTGTAGCCTCATTTAGATAAACGATGCGCTCTTTATTTCCTTTCCCGCTGATACGAAGGTAATCTCCGCGGTAATCAGAAAGGTCTAAGGCTACTATTTCGGAAATACGCAGGCCGCAATTTAAAAAGATGCAGATGATGCAGTAATCACGCTCCTTATTTCGACCGTCAATGGAGTTTAAAAGTCTTTTGCTTTCTTCCACAGATAGAAAGCGGGGAAGAGATTTCACAGCCTTGGGAGAGTCAAGGTCCGCAATGGGGTTTTCAGGCAGCAGTCTGGCTTTTACGGTCAGGTATTTAAAAAAACCTCGAATTGTGGCGATTTTTCTGGCACGGGTAGAGGCTGAAAGGCCAAATTCCTTGTTACGGCTACGCTGGTTCACAACACGGTCACGGGCAAGAAAAGAAAGGTAGTCGTATACTTCCTCGAGGGTTACGGCACTGACAAAATAAAGGTCAACATCAAGAATGGAGATTTCCTCAAAGGGGGTTTCTTTAGGAACCAGACCCCGCCGAAGCTTGAGGTAACGGAAAAACATCCGCAAATCAAGAAAATACTCATCAACGGTTTTTTCAGAATGGCCTTTAATATTTTCGTGGTATGCCAGAAAATCCTTAAGGATTTTCGGTGACTGATTTCGATAATCCATTTTTGCACCTCTTGGAAAATGATAAGTTCTAGCTAAAATATTAATATGCGCCTTAAGGAGGCTCCGGCCGCAGAGTAAAGGCCTTTGGAATATGAATATTAGTAAGAATATTATATCAAAAACCTAGGGAGGAGTCCATTGCATTATATAAAGTAAATTAAACAAAATAAATGTTTTGTTTAATTTATAGGGGGAGCGCTAAGCCAGAAATCCTCTAAATCCTCAAATCTTTCGGTGGTATTCTTAAAATAAGATTCTATCCGTTGACAAGCTTGGTATTAGGCTATAAAATATTTATTATGGAAACGGAGGGTTACAGCATGACAGATACCGAATTATTACTGGCCATAGGAAAGCTGATTGACGAGAAATTTGACCAGAAGTTTGACGAAAAGTTGCAGCCAATAACAGCAAATATAGCTGAATTAAAAAGTGATATTTCTCAGGATATAGCCGAGTTAAGAAGCGATGTTTCTCAAGATATAGCTGAACTAAGAAGCGATGTTTCTCAGGATATAGCCGAGCTAAGAAGCGATGTTTCTCAAGATATAGCTGAACTAAGAAGCGATGTTTCTCAGGATATAGCTGAACTAAAAAGCGATGTTTCTCAGGATATAACTGAATTAAAAAATGATGTCTCCCAAAATATGGCTGAATTAAAAAGCGACATTTCTGATATTAAAGAACATTTACATGATGTTAATGATGCGATTGGTCTTATAACAGACTGGGTTGAAAAAGCATCTACCCTTAACAGGATTCCGTTTCTTGAAGCAAAATAACAAACCAAGCTCCCGCCGCTGGCAGGAGCTTTTTTCTATTCACCAATTTGGAATAGGGTTTTAGTACTTATATATAGCTTAAGGATTTGAGTTTAACATTGACAAGGCGTCTTTCGAGGGATAAAATAATTAAAAAGAGAGCTATTTTATTTTTTATTCTAAAAAAACGATATATTGATAGTCTTGCTGAATTTACACTTAGCGCTTGGTTATATTATATAATATAATGCAGTATAGTTTGAGCTTGTCACAGTTCAAACGGTGTGCATAATCATAAGCTAGTTTTCAAGATGAAAGGAGTACAGTGTGAATACTAATTATGACGCCAAAAACAAAGATTTGACAGACAGCCCCGATAGGACGACAATTAAAACTGGGGCTTCGACTTATACCTTCACTCAGTCATGGGTGGAAAATGAAGCTCTTAGAGATATATTAGTTGGCCTTATCGCAGATGACTATAATGGCATGAGAAATAATTAGTTTCTCCCGACAATAAAAGACCATGTCTGTCTTTCGAACACTTCTTATAATTAGAATACTATATTATGAAACAGGTTATAAAAGCAGGCCCGCCATCTTCTAAGCGGTGGACCTGTTTTTATATCTTTATCAACTGATAAAAAAGCCCATGACTGGTGCAGTGCCAAAAAAGCATACCTCGACCGATACGTGGCAATCTCAGTTGCAAATCCCATTCGGGATACTGCTTTCTTATAAGCAGACTGTCCCCTGTAAGTAGGGCCACAAAGCTTATATAGTGATTTTTGCTCATCTCGTGGTTCGAGCTTATAAAATACTCATTATCAATAACTTCTACCGATAGCCTCTCCCCTTCTTCTGCTTTTTTCGCTTCAAGGGGATTAAGCTTTTTTCCGCAGCAGGAAATTGACCCTTCGCCCGCTGATGTAAGAAGATTTCCGCAGCAACCACAAACATAGAATCTGGTTTTTTTCATGTTTCCTCCAATAAGCTCGTTGACATCAAGCTCTCCGCTTAAAAGCTCCTCCAGATTAACGCCTAAGATATTTGATAAATCCGGAAGTAAAGAAACATCCGGACAACCAAGGCCCCGCTCCCATTTTGAAACAGCCTTGTCGCTGATATTCATAAGCTCGGCCAATTGCTTTTGAGTAAGATTTTTCTCTTTGCGCAGGGAAAATATCAGCCTGCCTATTTTTTCGTTATCCATATGTTTTTACCTCCTGACTAAACTTATAAGAAGCCAATAAAAAAATCAATAAACTCTCCGTTTACTTTAAAGCTTTATAACTCAAAACTTTAAAAATAAGCGTACCATTTAATAATGGTACGCTTATTTTACTTAAAATATTAAAGCAGACGCTTTTGCGCTGTCTTAATTATTTATCGTTCAATGCGGCCTGGGCTGCTGCAATCAAAATAGACCAATCGCCTTTTTTCACATTATGGAACACTTTTGAATTGCTTTTTTAATCACCATAGTAAATTCGTTTAAAGTATCTACATTATCCTTATTCCTGTCTCCATTGCTTCTTTTGAAAATCGTCCTTTTCCTGCATTAGTGAGTGTAGTCAATAATCTTTATTTTATCACCTAGCTTCTTTACAATTGCTTCTTTCATTTTATCTGCATGGGGACATGCAAAGCCAATAGGGTTACCTCTTGTTATACAAGAGGCTAAAACGATGGTATCTGCTCCCCGTTTAACCATTTCTTGTGCCCTTGTTACTGCTTTTTTCCCTGGACAACCACCGCATGTATTAACACCAATTATCTCAATATCACCTTCAACACCTTCGAATGCACATTTTTTATTTTTCATTATCATAAAATCAGTAGTTCCGGGGCACATGTCTTCTGTTTGCAGACATCTTATTAATCCGACTTTCATGTCATGACCTCCTTATAATGCTTCTTAATGCTTCTAAAGCATACAAAATTCCTTACCTATTATTTCACGTTTTTTTATTGATGTTCATTATAGTATAACATTGCTACTACTATAAGCAAATAAAGAAAGGGTGATGCACCATAAACTTAAGTGCATCACCCTTTTTATTCTAGCTGATAGACCCGCTAGACAGAACTAACATTTCCCGATATATACCTAACCTTTTATATATACGTCTTATTTAAATCGCTGAACATCGCCAATTAACGTTCAAATCTTATCGCTGCCTGAGCGTCGGCAAGGCGGGCTATGGGCACACGGAAGGGTGAGCAAGAAACATAGTCTAAGCCGACCTTATGGCAGAATTCAACAGAGGAGGG
>JAAYFX010000159.1 GCA_012728025.1 Clostridiales bacterium | reverse complement strand
CCTTTTGAGCGTCCAAGCCCGCCGCCATTACGGCAGACTGTCGTTCCTTGTAAATGCAGCTTCTTATTATGTCGTGGGCATACAGTGCCATGATGGCACAAATTTTAAAATCAATATAATGCTTGTTCGAACACTATGCACCCCTCGGCAGTTCCGGTCTTAAAAGCAGAGCCTTTGAGGGCACGAAAAGTATAATGTTCACTCGAACATTATACCATGGATAAAAAGCAAGTGATTAACAATTTAATAACAGTTATACTCGGGTAACACATTTAACAAAAAATGTTAAACTGAGCTTAAATATTCGCCTTTTCCAGACATTTTGTGCATCTATTTATAGATTTGTGTATTATTACATACCTATTTGTTTAATATGCCATGGTATTTGCTCATTGTAAATATCTTAAATAACACATATAATAATCTTGTGAAATATCGACTTTTTTACTACAAGACATATAAACTGGGAGATAAAACATGGGAATTTACATGGTATTTTCATTGCTGGGCGGCCTTGGCCTCTTCCTTTATGGAATGAAGCTTATGTCGGACGGCCTTGAAAAGATAGCCGGAGACCGAATGCGCCGTGTCCTAGAGGTGCTTACAACAAACCGTTTTGCAGCAGTTGGAGTGGGCGCTGCTGTTACGGCGCTTGTACAAAGCTCCTCTGCCACCACTGTCATGATGGTGGGCTTTGTGAACGCCGGACTAATGTCACTGTCACAGGCGGCGGGCGTTATAATGGGCGCCAACATAGGAACCATCATAACGGCCCAACTCATAGCCTTTAATCTAAATGATATTGCTCCGGTTGTCTTGTTTATCGGAATGGTTATGGTAATGTTCCTTAAAAGACGCAGGCTAATTCAGTTTGGCGACATTGTTCTGGGCTTTGGAATGCTCTTTGTGGGTCTTACCCTTATGTCTGAATCTATGGTTCCTCTTCAGGAAGTTGAAGCTTTTACAAGTTTTTTGGTAAACTTTAAAAGCCCGATTGTGGGCGTTCTCGCCGGCGCTCTTTTTACCGCCGTTATACAAAGCTCCTCAGCCTCAGTGGGTATTTTGCAGGCTCTTGCCGTCATGGGGCTTATAGGACTTGATTCTGCTGTATATGTTATTCTTGGACAGAATATAGGCACCTGTATAACAGCCATAGTCTCTGCCATTGGCACAAGCACAAACTCCAAGCGCACCGCCGGCATACATCTGGCTTTTAACGTAATCGGCATGATGGTATATATGGTGGTTTTAGCTGTTTTCCCTCAACTTGTCGACTGGGTGGTATCTTTATCTCCGGATAACGCCGCCCGCCAAATTGCAAACTTCCACGCTATTTTCAACATTTCAGTAACCATCCTGCTTTTCCCTGTAATAGATTATATTGTCAGGCTTGTATCTATCATACTGCCTGAGAAATCAACCCCCGGAACCGTTGAAAAGCGCCTTATTTATCTTGATGAGCGCATAGGCCAAACACCGCAAATAGTTCTTTCCCAAACTATAAAGGAGCTAAACCGCATGGGCTCCATCACTTTGGAGAACTTTAAGCTCTCTTTGGAAGCATTTTTCGGCATGGATGAGCAGAAGGTTCGCTCTGTTATGGAGATTGAAAAAACCGTTGACTTTTTAAGTGATAATATAACCCGCTATATGATTGCCTTCAGGGGTATAGACCTTTCCGATAGCGACCTTGTTCTCTTAGGTCAATTGCACCACGCCATTATTGACATGGAACGAATAAGCGACCGTGCGGAAAATATAGCCGAGTATACCCTGACCCTTATAGACACCAAGGAAAAGATGAGTTCTCAGGCAATAGACGAGCTTAAAACTCTTTCCTCCAAAACCATGGATATTTTAAAATTAAGCCTTGATATTTTTGAAACCCATGATACCCATCAGACAGAGACTCTCCTTGCGCTGAAAAAAGAAATTGATATTATGCAGGACGATTATATGGATAGCCATATAAGAAGACTTCAAGACCAGCATTGCAGACCCCACACCGGTGTTGTGTTTACAAATATGCTTGCCACCTTCGAGCGTATCGCCAGTCACGCTGTAAACATTGCTTATTCCGTTGATGTGCGTTAAGCTCCCATATAATTAAAGAAAATCCGAGGGCTGCCGTATAGCCCTCGGATTTTTATGACTTTTACCTTAAGTTTGTCTATAATGACCTTATATCTGAGGCAAAAATCGATATTGTTATTGAATTATAAAAATTAACCGAAATTGCCTTTCACTCTCTGATGTGTTAAAATCGTTGTATTATTCTTGCTTATGTTTGTTAGAGTTTTAGACAGAAAATAATTTTAAGGAGCCACACCATGGGCACAATAGCCATTGTCGGAGGGGGTGCCTCCGGCCTTGCCTGCGCCATAGCCGCCAAAAAAGCAAATCCCAAAGCAAGGGTTCTTGTCTTTGAAAGGCTTGAGCGGGTTGGGAAAAAAATTTTATCCACCGGAAATGGCCGCTGCAACTTCACAAATCGTGAAATTAGCCCCCAATATTACAAAAGTCGGGATATGGAGAGTTTAAGCAATATTTTAGCTGACCTGCCCACAGATTTTGTGCCGGACTTTTTTTCCCAACTGGGGCTTATGAGCACCGAGGAGGAAAAAGGGCGCATTTATCCATATAGCTTTCAGGCAAGCTCTGTTATGGACGTTTTGCTTTTAGCTCTAAACCGCCTTGGGGTGGAGCTTAAATGCTCATGTGAAATCACAAGGCTTTCCTATGAAAAAGCTTGCTTCACCTTATTTACAAACAGCGGCGAAACCTTTACCGCCGACAGGCTTGTTTTATCCTCGGGGGGGCTTGCCTCCGGAGTTCGCCTTGGCTGTGACGGGCAGGGCTTTCGCCTTGCCAAGTTTTTTGGTCACAGCCTTGAAAAGCTCTACCCCTGCCTTGTTCCCTTTCGTTGCAATATGGAAAACCTCGGGGGCTTAAAGGGCATCCGCAGTCAGGGTGTCTTAAGCCTTTATTCTGGTGAAAAGCTTCTCGGTTGTGAGGAAGGTGAAATACAATTTACCGAATACGGTCTTTCGGGAATTCCCGCCATGGACTTATCTAATCTTATGGTTGATGAAAAATCCCCCTATGAGCTTCACATAGACCTTTTTCCAAGGCTTGAAGTTTCAGAGCTTCAGTCACTTTTTAAAAGCCGTGCCAAAGATTACGGCAACCTTTCTCTGGAAATGCTTTTTACGGGACTTATAAATAAAAGACTGGGCTTTGCGGTTTTAAAATCTCTTGGCATATCCCCCCTCTCCCGCCCCTGCTCCTCCCTTAGCTCACAGGAAATTTCCCGCCTTGGTGAGACACTGAAGGCTTGGCGCTTTCCTGTTTCCGGCACCCTCGGCTGGGATAAGGCACAGGTAAGCGGCGGCGGAGTGCCTTTGGAGGAAATTGAACCCAACACTATGGAGTCCCGCCGCCGCTCTGGGCTGTTTCTCACAGGAGAAATGCTAGACGTTGTGGGCAATTGCGGCGGCTATAACCTCCACTGGGCTTGGTCCAGCGGAATACTTGCAGGCAGGGCAGCGGCAAAGTTTTAAAAAACTATCTGGCCTTTTTAAAAAGTGAGCGGCAGGCAAGTCCCAAACTGCTTTTACTTTGACCCTCATATTTTTTCCCGCTGAAATATGTATCTAAAACCTTTATGTTCTTAAGCTTTTCCTTGGGTGTTTCAAGGGGGTTTTCACTTAAAACCACAAAATCCGCCACATAGCCCGCCTTAAGAATTCCCCTTTCATCCTCGTCAAAAGACATATATGCCGCCCAAGATGTGTGCATACGCAGGGCATCTAAAACACTGACACTCTCGGTGCTGTTGGGGTGGTTTACGCACAGGTGTATGCTTTTTATGGGGTCGGGTATGGTGCAGGGTGCATCAGAACCGGCAGAGAGCTTTATCCCCTTGTCCACAAGGCTTTTTAAGGGGAGCATATTTTTTGCCCTTTCCCCCAAAATGCTTTCAAGATATTCCCCCGGCTCCTGCTCCCAGTCTAAAAATGCAGGCTGCACGGCTATGCAAATTCCAAGAGCCGCCGCACGCTCCTGCATCTTTTCAGGGATGAGGTCTGCGTGGATTATGGTGTGGCGGTGGTCAGCTCTTGGGAAGTCAGCAAGAGCCGCCTCAAAGGCAGTAAGTGCCT
>JAAYFX010000158.1 GCA_012728025.1 Clostridiales bacterium | reverse complement strand
CCTATCCCTGTTTATTACTTCCTTAGCCTCGTGTAAGGCCCTGTTCATTTCTTCAAGCTTTAAAATGTAATCGGATATATTGTTAAGCATAAAGGCTATGCCCTTGGATAAGATACCGATTTCATCACTTCTGTTTATATATTTTTCTGGCAGGGATATAGAGTTGTTGTTGCTGTAACTTTCAACCTCTCTGGAGATATTGATTAAGGGTCTTGAAAGAACTTTTTCAAGGACAAACAAAAACCCCGTTATCACAACTAATAACCCCAGTAAAATACTTAAGTTTATATACATAAACTTTTGCACTTGTGATGTTAAGTCAGATTTTAATATATTAGTGTAAACTATAAGGCTTGTATTATCTACGGGAAGGTAAGCAATATATTTTTGCTCCCCGTTGAAGTTGTATGTCTCAATACCATCATCTCCGGATAGAAGTTTGCTGGCTTCTTCTTCAGACAGAATGTCCTGTATAAACATATCAATAGGGTCAGTTGTGTCATTTAAACCGGAGTTATAAAGAATTTGACCGTTTTTATATATCAAACCAATATCCGACTTAGTTTTTGAGTTATAGTCACTCATAATTTGGTTTAGGTCTTCCACCAATATGTCAATGCCGAAGGCACCTAAAAGCTCATCCTCATACATCAAAGGCGTTGTGAATGATATGGCGGTTTTATTTGTTATAAGGTCTATATAAGGGGTGGTAATAGATGTTTTATTTTCTTCTATGGTGTTTTTATACCACTGCCTAACCGACAAATCGTAATCGGGGCTGATTTCATAATAATAATCACTGGTAATTATATCGCTTGCAGAAGCTAAGGCAAGATATGCCTGAGATATATTTTCATCCAAATCACAAATTTCGTCAAGCTGTTTTGTAACAACGGCAAATAAAGGATGCTCCCTTTTTATGGAGCGGTCTTCAACTTCTTTTGAAAAGACAATAAAGTCACGATTATTTTTTGCCTGCTCCACAATTACAACATATTTTTGCAAAAACGCAACTATCTCGGAGCAAAGGTATTGAGATTCATTCATCAAATGCTCCTTGCCTTGCTGTTCAAGATGTTTTTTGATTTGCATATTTAAAAACAAATAATACGAGAAAAACATAATCATGACAAAAAGAAAAATTGCCAGACCTATTTTTCTTACAATACTATTTTTCAATATTGCCATATCAATCGCCTCTTATCAAAAACAAGTAGTCTCAATATCACAAACAGTAATCATGGTTTATTCGACATTATATCCTTAAATATACTCTTATTCTAGCACAAGCTCCTTCAAAAAAGAAGTTTGTTATGACAATTTTTAGAATTTATTTGTATTTAACAGTCATTTTGCTAATTTTATAAATTATTTGATTGCAAGCAAGGCAGTCGCTATGTCTGCCGCTTAACTAAAAAACATTTTTAGAAACAAAATATTGCTTATAAGCATCTTGATGCAAATGTATTAAAAACACAAAATTTAATTGATATATTCAGCGGGATATGGTAAAATAGACGAAGATGATTATTGCAAAATCTCTTGCACTAATCATTTTAAACAAGTGCTCCGGCCTTAGTGCTATAAAGCGAAGAAATGCTTGCGGGGCCAGCTAAGTCGGTAAAACTTAAAAAAGTTTAGAGCAGGAGGCAAAACAATGGGAAAAATTCTTGGTCTTGGTGAAGCGGTTGTTGATTTTATTAGATTAAGTGAGCCTGAAGGTGGTGTTGCCGAGTATAAACTGTATTCCGGCGGAAGTGTGGCAAACTTTTGTGTTGCGGCTGCAAAGATGGGTGCTGATGTCACCTTTGCGGGCAAGCTGGGCGAGGATGACTTTTCAAGCCTAATCCTCTCGGCTCTTGAGGAATACGGAGTTAACACTAAGGGCGCTGTTTTGTCAAAGAAGTATGGAACTCTCCTCTCATTTGTCAAGGCTATTCCCGATGGAAACCGAAGTTACAGCTTCCTAAATGGCCCCGGTGCCGATAAAATGCTTGAAAATCAGGAGTTTGACCGTAGCCTTCTTGTAAAGGCGGATGTGCTTCATGTTTCGTCGATTATTATGGCGGGGGGTAAGCCGTCAAGCTCAACGCAGTTGGCCGTTCTGCGTGAGGCAAAAAACCTTGGCAAGACAGTTACCTATGACTTGAACTACCGTCCGGCCTTTTTTGAAAATGAGGAGGAGGCACACAGGAGTATTTTGCTTTCTGTTCCCTATGCCGATATTATCAAGGGAACAGAGGAAGAAATCCGTATGCTATATGACCTTGACATGGATGCTACGGCAGAAAGACTGCTATCGGCCGGAATATCCCTTGTTGTAGTGACAAGAGGGGCGAAAGGCAGCATACTTTATGGCAGGGATTATAAAATAGAGTTAGATGCAGGAGATGCAAAGCCCCTTGACACAACAGCGGCAGGAGACTGCTTCTTCGGAAGCCTTATTGCCTCCTTGATGGCTCAGGAAAAACCCATGTCCTTAGACCGCAAATCGGTGGAGCGGGCAGCGCATATTGCAAGGGCCGCAGCCGCTATTTCCATAACCCGCTCGGGAGGAATGCAGTCCATGCCCTATTTGCGGGAAATCGAACAAAACGGATAAACACTGTAATCAAATAAACTTCTAACGGTTAATAGAAAAAGAAAACAGCCCACAAACCTTGAGTTATCAATGGTTTGCGGGCTGTCTGTGCTTAAGGGCGGGGGAGAGTTCCAGTCTTTAAAAGCTATGGATTATTTAATAATATTGTGGAAACTTGGGTCTAAAACACAAGAACCTCGTATCCACTTCCCATATAGGGGCGTGTTCCTGCGTGTCCATTCATGTCATTTAATAGCGGCAGATTAAGCTTCTCAATGTCATCTTTTACACCAAGAGTATGTGAGCAGGCCAAACAGACACCGGCAATAAGACCCTTGTCCAGAGCTTTTTTATAAAGAGGGTTTTCCTCCTTTGCCAATTCCGGCGGGAGCTTTACAGCTTCCCCCTCAAAGATAATCTTCACTTCATTTCCGGCTTCCTTCAAATCCAAAGCATTTAGAAGCACATGAACAAAGCACATCTTTTTGCCATTCATCGCATAAAGTAAGTATTTTTTCATTGACAGCACTCCTTTTTATT
Source organism: Clostridiales bacterium (assembly GCA_012728025.1). Classification (GTDB taxonomy): domain Bacteria; phylum Bacillota; class Clostridia; order Oscillospirales; family Oscillospiraceae; genus UBA2658. The sequence continues at coordinate 2,935 of JAAYFX010000158.1, read as the reverse complement.
TCACATCGCTACGAGGCCACTTATAATATTCCAACTTTATACCGTAGCGGACTTTACACATATTGATACATCTAAAAGGGCAAATCTATTGGTCAAAGTTTATTATATCATAATTTTGGATAAATTTACAGGCCGAACAAATATAAGAAAAGATGCAAGCGCTAAAATAAGAATACTATGAAGTTAATAAACATTAATTCGTTGATGCCTGTGGTGATGTGATGATAAGAAAATAAACAGAAAATTAAAGAGCAGGTGGAATATATATCATCCATAAGGAGAGTTGCTTTTTAATAACTTTTTAATAAATCAATCTATTAAAAACGCTTAAATACGCATTTGACAAAGCTCCCAAGTGTGCAAAAAACCAAAAAAGCAAAGTCCGCAAACCTTGTGTTACCAATGGTTTGCGGACCTTTTTCACTTGGCAGCGGGAGAAGGATTCGAACCCTCACAAACAGAGTCAGAGTCTGCTGTGCTACCTTTACACAATCCCGCTATTTTTTTTCGCCTTTACAGACGCAAGGATTATTATACTTCATTTTGACAAAATGTCAATATGTTATTGCAGAAAAATCAAATAATCTGCGTTCTGGCATCAGAACGCAGATTATTTTTGCTGATTTAACAAAAACTGCTGCTATTTATCCAGATAGCTTACAACAAGCTCACGCAAAAGCTCGTCCCTGTCGAGACGGCAGATGAGACTGCGGGCATTATTGTAGTTTGTTATATAGGTGGGATCCTCAGAGAGGATATAGCCGACTATCTGGTTGACGGGGTTATAGCCCTTTACAACGAGAGAGTTATAGACGGAGGACAGGATTTCCTTTGTTTCCGTCTTGTTGTCGATAACATTGAATTTGCGTGTTGCATCCTCCATTTAAACAGCCCTCCTTTGAACCATATACTTATTATAGCAAATTTATTCCAAGAGTAAAGAGATAGAATATTACCATTCAGTTACATTTTAGCGCAAAAAGCCTTATCTTATTACAGCTCCGTGAATTTTTTCAAGATTTTGGAGAATTTTATCCATTATTTCATCTGCAAGCTCATCGGTTAGGGTTTTGTCTTTTGCTCGGATGCTAAGGGAAAAAGCCACACTGCGCTTGCCCTCGGGGATGCCCTTTCCGGTGTATATGTCGAATAGGTGACAGCTTTCAAGATAGTCCCCGCCGGCATCGCACATACATTGGGTTAAAGCCGCAACTGTTACGTCCCCATCACACACTAAAGAAAGGTCACGGCTGATGGCGGGATACTTTGGAAGGGGAACATAGCTAGGTTCGCCGTAAACGGCGGCCATCATTTCAGCCATATTAAGCTCTGCCGTATAAACCGGCACAGAAAAGCCGTAGCCCTCACTTACAAGGGGGTGAACTTCTCCGAAAACTCCGATAAACTTTTCCGAGCTGTATATAGCGGCGCAGCGGCCGGAGTGATAAGAAGGATTGTCGCTGACTGCCTCGAAACTTAAATTTCCTATGCGCAGAGCCGCAAACAGGGCTTCAATCTGACCCTTAAGCCGGAAGAAATCCGAGTCTCCCCCATAGGTTCCAAGGGTTAAAACAGCCCTTTCCTCGGAAAGTTCCGTCTCCTTTGAGGGAAGATAGATAGTGGCAAGCTCAAAGAGCCTAACGTCCATATTGCGCTTTGCGTAGTTTGTTCCCAAAACCTCAAGCATGGAGGGCAGGGAGGTGGTGCGCATAACGCCCGTATCCTCGCCTAGGGGGTTTTGTATCTCGAAGCCACGACGCAGGGGACTGTTTTCCGGCAGGCGGATTTTATCCCAAGCAGATTTACTTCCGAAGGAATAGGTCATAACCTCGAAAAAGCCCATACCACGACAAAGGGAGCTTATGGAATGCTCGAAGTTTTGCACTGCATCATAGCCCCCTCGGGAGGCTTCGCCCCGAAAGGCCGTTGGCTCTATCTTATCATAACCATAAAACCTTGCAACTTCCTCGGCAATATCCGCATAATGCTCAATATCTGAGCGGAAGGAGGGGACGTTTATCATATCCCCCTCAATGGTAAAGGAAATTTTCTCTAGTATCCTGACCATATCCTCACGAGGAATGTCTGTACCCAAAAGGGCGTTTATTTTCTCTGGCTCCAGTTTTAGGCTAAAGGGCTTTGGCTGAACAGACATAACATCTATGGTTCCGCCCATAACTTCACCTGCCCCCAAAAGCTCTATAAGCTCGCAGGCACGTTCCACAGCGGGCAGGGTGTTCATAACATCAAGACCCTTTTCAAAGCGGCCTGAGGAGTCCGTGCGCATTCCAAGGGCTATGGAGGTTTTGCGTATGGATGTGCCGTTAAAGTTTGCAGACTCAAAAACAATGGTTTCAGTTGCATCTGTTATTTCGCTGTTTTCACCGCCCATAACTCCCGCAAGACCTATAGGACCTGTTTCGTCTGCTATAACAAGCATATCCGTTGTTATATTGCGTTTATTCCCGTCCAAGGTGGAAAGAGTTTCTCCTTGCCTTGCCCGACGCACTATTATCTTACCGCCTTTTACGCTGGAATAATCAAAAGCATGCATGGGCTGACCATATTCCAGCATAACATAGTTTGTAATATCAACAATATTATTTATGGGGCGAACGCCGTTATCACGAAGTCTCTGGCGAAGCCAGCGGGGAGAGGGGGCGATTTTTATATTTTTAACCATCTTCGCCGTGTAGCGGGGGCAAAGGGCAGAATCTTCAATCTCCACGGAAAGATGCTGGGAAATATCTCCCGTGCCGCCTTTAACAAGGGGAGTGTGCAGGGAAAGCTCTGTTCCAAAGGTGGCGGCGCTTTCTCTAGCAAGACCTATGACGGAAAAGCAGTCGGCACGGTTGTTTGTGATTTCAAATTCCACAACAGTGTCGCCCAGTCCTAAGACCTTTTTTATATCGTCGCCGGGGGAGCACTCCTCCTG
>JAAYFX010000362.1 GCA_012728025.1 Clostridiales bacterium | reverse complement strand
CGCTTAATAAGTCGTGATTGCTCATAGCGCCCCCTGTACTAGCTCTATATAAGGTTTACCGCCTCGCTCTTTTAGCTTGATAACGCCATCATCAGCCATGCGATCTAAAAACGATTGAATCAAAGATCTCTTATATCCATAAGCTCTTAACCTACTCATTAGCTCAGCATAATGGATAGCCTCATGCTCTACGATTAAGTAAGAAATACAATCAAGTAATAGCTGAGCTGTAGGGCGTAAAATTAGGTTTTCTGGGGTATAATTGAGGCGTTTGCTTGCGCTCTCATTGCTTTTAGTGGTGGGGGCGTTTCTCATTGTTGTACCCCCTCTCTTGCTGATTGAATGGTTTGTTCAATCCACTCTTGAACCTCTGTTTCAATCCACGCTACAGCCTTTACGCCTAACTTAATTTGGCGCGGGAACGTGCCAGCATCTACACGGCGATATAAATCGCTAGAGCTTAAACCGGTACGGCTTTTTACTTCAGGTAGGCGTATCAGCCTTTCTAATGTGTTGTTGGGTGTATCTACCATTGCTTGGTACCTCTTGGGTTATTAACAATGGTTCCAAGTTACTTGCCGAATCGAACGGCAACCTAGTCGCTTTCAGCTTTTTTTAGGGCGTTTCTAATTGTGTTAGGTGTAACACCATGCCTTTCAGCCAAAATGCTAGCTCGGTTACGTGGTGGCTGGCTCATAGCATCAAATTCTTTTTTGACCTTAAGCGGGTTTATTTTTTTATTATGGCCCCCACCTTTTTTGCCGCCTTTTTTAGTACCCTTAACCCGTTTTACTTTCTCTTCGGCATAGTTGCGTAACTCATCAATAGCAAGCTCAGCCAACCCCTCTGGTAAGGTTCCTCTCTTAAGCTCATCAAATAACCTTGAGTCTGTCTCAGCCCCGCTATGCCATGGTGACTCTCTTATCCATTCAGGGTTTTGAATTAAATGCAAAAAACTAATACCCTCTTCTTTTTTCTTGCACATAATTAAGCCCTCCTTTTCAAAGGCATCACGTTAGCGCCCTGCTCAGCTAAATCAATAGCATCAGCCCACTCTTGCAGCATTTGGCGGCGTTGCTCTAGGTACTCAGCATGGTTATAAACGGCTCTAATTTTATTCTCACCACTATGAGCTAGCTGAGCCTCTATCCAATCGCTGTTATATCCACGCTCATTTAACTCAGTGCTAAGTAAATGCCTAAAGCCATGGCCGGTTTGTTTACCTTTATAGCCAGCTAACCATAAAGATTTGTTTATTGTGTTTTCACTTATTGGGTTACTGCCACGAATAACGAATAAATAGCCTTTAGGGTTTAACGCCTTAAGCTCAGCGATAAGCTTTAGGGCCTGCTGTGATAATGGCACCACATGGGGGCGGCTCATCTTCATACGCTCAGCCGGTATATGCCACGTTGCCGCCTCTAAATCGAACTCTTGCCACTGAGCAAAGCGTAACTCAGCGGGCCTTACTGCTGTAAGCGCCAATAAACGAATAGCTATTTTTGTAACTCTATGACTGTTTGTGGCTTCCACATCAGCCAGTAGCTTAGGTAGGCCAGCAAAGCCTACATTAGGGTTTGGTTTGCTCACTACGCCCCCTGCATAGGCGCTAGCTTTTAATCTATAGGCTGGGTTATGCGATATCTCACCTCTATCAAAGGCATCATCAAAAATAGCGTTTAGCCACTCTCTCACCTTGCCAGCCACATCAAAGGCACCGCGTTTTTCTATTTTTTCGTTTAAGTTGATTAAATCTAAGCGCGTTACCTCTGCTATTGGCTTCTTGCCAAGCGCCGGTAGTAAATCATTATCAAGATATAAGCGGGCTTTTTTCGCTGTAGCGGGTGCCCATGGCTTTTTTGCTAGCTCAGCCTTGCCCTTATACCATCGCTCAGCAACGGCCTTAAATGTTAGCTGCTGAGCTTGGCGCTCTTGCGCTTGCTCTCTCTTTACGGCATTAGGGTTTAAGCCCTCTGCTAACTCTTGGCGGGCTTGCTCACGCTTTAGCCTCGCTTGTGCTAGTGTGG
>JAAYFX010000157.1 GCA_012728025.1 Clostridiales bacterium | reverse complement strand
AGATGACAGACAGGCTGTCCCAGAAAAACTTTGACGAGGCGGCAGGGCTTTTAGCGGAGCTTTTGCAGTCCGGCGAGCATCCCATAAAGTTGCTTTCCATGATAGGACTTCAAATGCGAAGGCTTTATACGGCGGCTCTGGCAAAAGAGCAGGGCTTGGGGCGGGACTTTATAATGGAAAGCTGCAAAATAAACTATGGCTTTCTTGCGGATAAGCTTATTTCCTCAGCTCGTGGTTTTACGGTTTCCCAGCTTGCCCGAGCTGTGGAGCTTTGCGCCGAGGCGGATTATAGGATGAAAAGCAGCTCCGAGGACGATGAGGAGATTTTAAAGGAGCTTTTTATGAAGATTGCCGCAGGTGAAGGCTGATGGTCAGGATAAACGAGGTTATTGTGGTGGAAGGCCGCTATGATAAAAACACACTTTCCCAAGTTGTGGATGCCACAATAATAGAAACAAATGGCTTTGGAATTTTTAAAGACAGAGAAAGGCTTCACCTTTTGCGCCGCCTTGCCGAGGTTCGGGGGCTTATAGTTTTGACAGACAGCGACGGGGCGGGCTTTCAGATACGAAACCATATTAAATCGGCTGTTGACCCAAAATATGTAAAGCATGCCTACATTCCCGACATATACGGCAAGGAAAAAAGAAAAAGCTCTCCCTCTAAGGAGGGAAAGCTTGGAGTTGAGGGAATGCGCCCAGAGCTTATTCTGAAAGCTTTGGAAAAAGCCGGAGCAAGCTTTTCCGAGGCTGGGGAAAGCTCAAAGCATGGCGGCATAACTAAGGTGAATTTTTATGACTTGGGGCTTAGCGGAAGGGCACAAAGCCACAGCAAAAGGCTTGCCCTGCAAAAAAAACTTGGCCTGCCCGAGCGCCTTAGTGCCGATGGGCTTTTGGAAGCTGTGAATCTTCTTATGAGCCGTGAGAGCTTTTTTGAAAGCGTTAAGGAGCTTTTTCCCGAAGAATGAACATAAAAAGGTATAAAAAATGTGGCGTGACACAGGATGTTGTGATACAATGCAAAAATATAGCAGGTTTTGCATATTAGAAAGAATATTTTTAAAATACCATTCAAGGAGATTTTGATATGAGGTGTCCGTTTTGCGGTTATGCGGAAAGCAAGGTCATAGATTCACGTCCGGCGGAGGAGGGCGCAACAATCCGGCGGCGGCGGGAGTGCCTTGCCTGCCAGAAAAGGTTTACCACATACGAGATAATGGAGCGCCTGCCCTTAGTGGTTGTAAAACGTGACGGTAGCCGTCAGACCTTCGATAAGATAAAGCTTTTAAATGGTATGCTAAGGGCTTGCGAAAAGCGGCCCGTATCTCTGCAAAGTCTTGAAAAAATTGCTGGAGAGATAGAGCAGGAGCTGCAAAACTCTCTAGAGCGTGAGGTAAACACCACAGAAATCGGTGAAATGGTCATGGAGCGCATAAAGGACGTAGACGAAGTTGCTTATGTGCGCTTTGCCTCGGTTTACCGTCAGTTTAAAGACGTAAAAACCTTTTTCGACGAGCTTACAAAGCTTATTGATGAGAAAAAGGGTTAAAAAATTGAGCCGAAGGACAGCCTTCCAGTATCGGCAAGGCCGTCTATACTTGAAATTAGCCGGTCGAAGGAAAAGTCTGTTGCTTCCTCTTTCTCAAGCTTTTCCAAAAGCCAATAATATTCGTTATCAAGAGAGCTTATCTCTTCGTCGTGGCGCAGCATAACTTGGGCATAACTTCCCCATTCCTGCCAGAGCTTTTGGGAGGAAACCACAAGCTTTTGCGCACCCTTTATATCACCGGCGGCATAAAGCTCTTTTGCGTTTTCTATGCCTTCTGCCAGCTCTTCGCTTTTCCTTACTACTATGCCAATGTCTATGATGGCGGCAGTTAGTATAACAAGAAGAAGGATGATGGCAATGACTTCTCTAATCACTTTTTCACGTCCTCCTTTTTCAGGAAATACACCTGATTATCTGAATTTACGCTCATCAGGTAAACATCACTTACATCACTTACGTTTTGGGCGGAAAGCTGCTTTTTAAGCCAGTTTTTATCCTTGCCGCAAAGCTTAAGGTTATTGGAAAGAAGCTTGCCGTTATTTATTATCATATGGGGATAACCGGGGTCATCAGCCTCAAGGCCAAGTTGACTAACGGTTACAGGGCGCTCGGCGGGAAAGAGGATTATATTAAGCTTGCCGCTGGTTTCCAAAAGGGCAAACTTAACCTCGGATATATCAATAATTCCATGGGTTCGCAGCTCCTCGGCAAGCTCGTCTAAGGTGAAACGGCAGTTTTTCATCTCCGTCTGATTGATAACACCATTTTCGATAAGCATACTGGGTCTGCCGCAGATAAGGCTGCGAAAGCGCACACTTTTTATCATTCCGCCAGATAAAAGAAGCTCGCAGCTTAAAAGGATGATGATGGGCAAAAGCCCGTTCATTAAAGGTATGGATATATCCTGCAAGGGGTGCGCTGCTATGTCGGAGATAAGCACCGCAACTACAAGCTCGGACAGCTCCAGCTCGCCAAGCTGCCTTTTGCCCATTAGTCTCATGGCAACAAGCAGGGCTGTGAATATTATTATTGTTCTGAAAAATATTATAGACAAGCTATATACCACCCCAAATTTACTTTATACTATACTTTCCTAAAGGGAGGCAAATTATGAATCAACTGGCAATTGTTTTAGATTTTGGCGGTCAATACAGCCATCTTATAGCAAGAAATGTTAGGGACTGCGGCGTATACTGCGAAGTTATACCCTATACTGTGCCCATAGAAACCCTTCTTGCAAAAAACCCCATGGCCATTATCCTTACCGGAGGGCCAAACAGTGTTTACGCTGAGGGTGAGCCAACATACGCAAAAGAGCTTTTAGACGCTAAAATCCCTCTTCTCGGCATCTCCTACGGTGCTAAACTTATAGCCCAGCTTGCTGGTGGCAAGGTTAAGGCCATGCCCGCAGGAGAAATCGGCAATTTTGAAATGAGCCTTTCAAAAACCCCTGTTTTTGAAGGTCTTGGGGGAAAAGTTTTTTGCCGTATAAGCAATGAGGATTTTATTGCGGAGATGCCCTCTGGCTTTGAAGTTATAGGGAAAACGGAAAGCTGTCCCCATGCTGCCATAATGGACGCTGAAAGAAAGATTTATGCTTTTCAGGGTTTGCCTCTTGAAGAACAGGCCGAGTTTAGCAAAACCATCTTGCAAAACTTTCTTATTAAAATTGCGGGCCTTAAAGGCGATTGGGCTATGGCTGGCTATGTTGAGAAAACAGTGGCAGAGCTTCGGGAAAAAATTGGAGACAGGCGGGTTTTGTGCGCCCTTTCCGGCGGGGTAGATTCCACTGTGGCGGCGGTAATGGTTCATAAGGCCGTTGGCGATAAGCTCAGCTGCATCTTCGTTGACCATGGCTTGATGCGTAAAGATGAGGGCGACATGGTCATGAAAATGTGCCGTGAAAAGTTTAATATGAACGTTGTAAGAGTAAATGCTCAGGAGCGTTTTCTGGAAAAGCTCTCCGGTGTTACCGAGCCGGAAGAGAAAAGGAAGATAATCGGCGAGGAATTTATACGGGTTTTTGAAGAAGAAGCAAAAAAGATAGGCAGTGTAGATTTCTTTGTTCAGGGAACCATATATCCTGACGTTATAGAAAGCGGAGCGGGAGGCAGTGCTGTTATAAAAAGCCACCATAATGTAGGCGGCCTGCCGGATGTTATAGACTTTAAAGAAATTATCGAGCCTTTGCGTATGCTTTTTAAAGACGAGGTGCGCCGTGCCGGTCTTGAGCTGGGGATAGACGAGGAGATTGTCTGGCGCCAGCCCTTTCCGGGGCCGGGGCTTGCCATTCGGATTATAGGCGAAATTACCAAAGAAAAGCTTGACATTGTCCGTGAGGCCGACGCAATCTTCCGTGAGGAAGTTAAAAAAGGCGGCTATGAGGGGAAAATAAACCAGTATTTTGCCGCCCTAACCAATATGCGCAGTGTTGGGGTTAAGGGAGATTCTCGCACCTACGATTATGCCGTTGCCCTACGTGCCGTTATAACAAACGATTTTATGACAGCAGATTTTGCTCGTATTCCCTATGAAATCTTGGAAAAGACATCTACTCGTATAGTAAACGAGGTTCCCCATGTAAATCGTGTGCTATATGACGTAACGGCAAAGCCCCCCTCCACGGTGGAGCTGGAATAATAGCATTTTAATTTAAAAAAGCAAAGCTTATATATTTAAGCTAAAGAGCAAAAGTATCCTTTCATATTTAAGCAGACCAGAATAGGAGGGAAGCTTTGAAATTTACTAAAATGCAAGGTTGCGGCAACGATTATGTATATATAAACTGTTTTGAGGAAAAAGTTGACGATATGCCTAATATGGCCCGCCTTGTCTCAAACCGCAATTTCGGCGTGGGAAGCGACGGACTGATTTGTATTCTGCCCAGTGAAAAGGCAGACTTTAAAATGCAGATGTACAATATGGACGGAAGCTATTCCCCCATGTGCGGCAACGGTATTCGCTGTGTGGCAAAGTATGTTTACGATAAGGGGCTTACGGCCAAAACAGAAATCACCATTGAAACCGGCGGCATGATAAAAACTCTTGAGCTTAACATTGAAAACGACCTTGTCAAATCTGTGAAGGTGGATATGGGCACTCCCGAGCTGCGGCCCCAGTTTATCCCCATTGCTGAGCAGGGCAGAAGCTTTATAGAGCGCTCTGTCATAGTTGACGGTAAGGAGATATTTTTAACTGCCGTAAATATGGGCAACCCCCATGCCGTAATTTTTGTTCCCGATGCTGATGCTGCCGACGTTAAGGGCCTTGGCCCGAAAATTGAAAACCACCCTCTTTTCCCTGAAAAGACAAATGTGGAATTCGTGGAGGTAATCGATAGGGAAACTCTTAAAATGCGGGATTGGGAGAGGGGCAGCGGGGAAACCCTTGCCTGTGGCACAGGAGCAAGTGCAAGCCTTGTTGCGGCAGTGCTGACAGGAAGGGCGAAAGAGCAGGCCATGGTCAAACTTCTAGGCGGAGAGCTTTTTATTCAATGGGACAGAGAGGAAAACAGCTTGTATATGACAGGCCCCGCCGTCACTGTGTTTGATGGTGAGCTTTATTTATAAAATCAAAAGCCGAAGGGACGGGGCTATCCATGTAAAAGGTGAAACCCCGCCCCTTTTGGACCTGAAATCAAAGGAGCAGAATTCATGGTAACAGTAAACGACAATTATGCGAAGCTTCCCGGAAGCTACCTTTTTGCCGAGATAGCAAAAAGAACATCGGAGTATATCTCCGCAAATCCCGATAAGAAAATTATAAAGCTGGGTATAGGCGACGTTACCCAACCCCTGCCCCCCGCTGTTATATCCGCCATGCACAAAGCAGTGGATGAAATGGCAGTTAAAGAAAGCTTTATGGGCTATGGGCCTTATGAGGGATATAGCTTTCTGCGGGAAGCCATAGTTCGGGGAGACTATGCCCCCTATGGCGCTCCCATAAGTCCTGACGAAATTTTTGTCTCCGACGGAGCAAAGAGCGACTGCGGAAATATAGGCGATATTTTCAGCACCGATAACATAGTTGCCGTATGCGACCCAGTTTATCCTGTATATGTGGATTCAAATGCCATGAGCGGCAGAGCGGGAGAATGGGACGGCGCCCGCTGGACGGACATTGTCTATATGCCCTGCAACGAAAAAAATGGCTTTATGCCTGAGCTTCCTGTTAGAAAGCCTGACCTTATCTACCTTTGCTTTCCCAACAACCCTACGGGAACCGTAGCCACAAAGTCCCAGCTTAAAATCTGGGTAGACTACGCAAATCGCAATGGCGCCGTTATTTTATTTGATGCGGCATACAGGCAGTTTATATCAGAGCCGGACATTCCCCGCTCCATCTATGAGGTGGAAGGGGCAACAGAATGTGCCATAGAATTTTGCAGCTTTTCAAAAACCGCCGGATTTACAGGAACCCGCTGTGGCTACACCACCATCCCTAAGGCTCTTGTCCGTGGAGGTGTAAGCCTGCATGATATGTGGCTGCGCAGGCAGTCCACAAAGTTTAACGGCACCTCTTACGTGGTTCAGCGGGGGGCTGAAGCGGTTTATACCGAACAAGGCATGAAAGAGGTTAACGAAACCATCAACTATTACATGAAAAATGCCGCACTTATAAGAAACGGCCTTAAAGATGCGGGCCTCACCGTCTATGGCGGCGTAAACTCCCCGTATATCTGGGCGAAAACTCCGGATTCCCTTGGCTCTTGGGACTTTTTCAATAAGATTTTGCATGAAGCGGCTGTTGTAACAACCCCCGGAGCGGGCTTCGGGCCTGAGGGCGAGGGATACATTCGTCTCACTGGCTTTGGAGATGCCGTGGCCACGAAGGAAGCGGTTGAGAGAATAGTTAAAATTTTGTAAGACTTATTCGGCATTATAATTTGAGGCAGGTATAAACCCCAAAAGCCGCCTAGGCGGCAGAAGAACTTTAAAGCCTTTAAAAACAAAAAGAACCTGCCCTATGGATTTCCATAGGGCAGGTTCTTTTTAAGCTTAATCATGTTGTCGCATTTAAATTCAAGACTTAGGAAACAGGAAGAGTTTGTATCTGAATTTCGTTGAGAAGGTCGAAGGCATCAGACTGCTCGCAGGTAACAACCTCAACACCACCAAAATCGCCCATATCAAGCTTTATGCTGCTGTCCTCAAAGAATTCAGCGGTGAATGTAAGGCTAAGGCCGCTGTATTCATCAATAATGGTATAGGTATCAGACTCTTCATCATAGAGCATTTCGCCAACAAAGCCGTCAGCCTCCATGGTTTCAGCATCTACGATAACAAGGGCGGCAAGGCTCTCGTCACCGGTCATAACGAAGGCAACTGTTTCATCGGTGTCGGTGATGCCCATGTATGTAAGTGTGAAGATGCTTGCATAATCGTTCCAGTCTTGGCTATATTCGCCCACATCGAAGCTATCATCGTCCATATCTACATCATTGTCCAGAACATCATCTTCTACATGGTCAGTGTCCTCAATGTCATCTACGGGGCTGCTCCCACAGGCGGCAAGAGAGAATACAAGCATAAGTGCAAGAAGTAAAGCTGTGAATTTTTTCATTGTTTTTTCCTCCATTTTTAATTAATGTACACTATAAATGTTTGCTGGAGCAGATTATAGCACATCTTTTTTCAAAATTATAGCGAAAATAAAAAAGTTAACATTTTTCTCTATAATGCACAACTTTGATAAAATAAAGAGCCAAATAATACATATTAATCCGTTATATGGCTGTGAGCATTGGAAGCAGGCAGGCAAAAGGCATAAAAAAGCAGGCTTTTGTCTTGTTATAATTTTTATAGCCTGACCACCGTAATCAGGACTTGCCACAATTACATACAGTGTATAAATAAGGTATAGGAGGGAAGGCAAAATGTTGACAAGCGCCTTTATGATGTTGGTAAGCAGCGCATTTTTGATTATGCGGATGGGCAAAAATACCGGCTCTTTCCCAAAACCGCTAAATGCCGAGGATGAAAGCAGGTATCTGGAGCTGTGGGAAAAGGGCGATATTGAAGCACGTAACAAGCTTATCGAACATAACCTCCGGCTGGTGGCACACATAGTAAAAAAATATTATACGCAAAGCTCGGAGATAGACGACCTTATTTCCATAGGTACAATCGGGCTTATAAAAGGAATAAGCTCATACAAAAAGGATAAGGGTGTTAGGCTTGCCACCTATGCCAGCAGATGTATAGAAAATGCTATACTCCCATTGGGGCATAAAAACGAAAACATACAAAAAGGTCGGAGACTAGTCCCCGACCCTTTAATCTTTTTGGCATCTCTTTATAGAATTTAATAAGGCAGACTTCTGCTCCACAGGGCAGGCAAGGTCTTGTATGTAAGTTGCCGCAGCCTGAGCATGGGCTTTTGCGGCTCTTTGTTCAAGCTCAAGCCTGCCCTCGTTTGCAGAAGGGTGATGTAAGATGATTTTAAAAGTCATAACCCCCTTTTATCATATATTAAAGCTTATGTGAAAGTTGCCGCTATTAAAACAAATTTAAACATACCGTCAAAACAGCATAAACAAATTGATATTTCACCTTGAAAATGGTATAATCAGCCGATAATATTAAACATATATGGCGGAGTGATAGATTGCCGCTTGGTACTTCAGCGGCCGCTTGCAAATTAAAGAACATAAGGAGTGAGTGCAATGTTTTGCCAGAGCTGCGGGGCAAGGTTGCCCGAGGATGCGGATTTCTGCCAAAGCTGCGGCAGGAGAGCGCAGTTAGATAAAAGCGGCACCTGCCCTGCCTGTGGCACAGGAATACAAAAGGGGGACGACTTTTGCATAAATTGCGGAACTGCCGCAAATAAGGGGGCAGAGCGCCCGTCACAGTCAGGACAGTTTGCCGGCGGGGACAGTGGCAACAGAGGGACTGGGAATCTTATCGGCTTTTCGGATAGGCTTAACAGTACGGAAATTCTTGAAGCCGCACAACAAAGCAAGAAAAATACCCTTGGTTGTATGTGGGTGTCGATTTTTGTGCCTCTTATCGGGTTTCCTATTGCTGGGCTGCTTATGGATGATTTCCCCTTTGGGGAGTCACTTATTATGGGCGTCGGCCTTGCCTTTGTGATACTTATTGTCGGCTTATTTTTTCTGCGAGGGACAAAGAAGCCTATGTGGGAGGGCAGGGTGGTTGATAAAAGTAAGAAGGAGCGCCGTGAGCGCAGGGGCAAAGACGACAACTATTATAGAACCTATATGGAATATAAAACCTTTATCAAAACCGACAGTGGAAAGAAAAAGACCATTGTGGAAAGAGACAGCGGCAGGCATATGTATGATTATCTTGAAGTTGGCGACAGGGTAAGGTATCACCCAAGCTTTGGTACATATGAAAAATTTGATAAATCAAAAGACCGCATTATCTATTGTAATGTATGCTCCATGATGAACCCCATACAAAATGACCGCTGTAAGCGCTGTGATAATCTTCTGTTCAAATAAAGAAGGAGAATTTATGATGGAACGATTTGACTCTTTGCTAAAGGCGGCAGAATTTGCCCTGACCCGCTGTGGCAGCTTCCGCTTTGCAAGCTCTAGTGAAAAGTATGATAAAAGGGGCCTTTTGGCCATTGCAAAGGCAAGTGATGAAGAAAACCCCGCCGATGAAGGCAGCTTTTATATTGTGTCTCCGGAAGGGGAAATCGGCTTTTGTCAGGATGACGGTGATATAGACTGGCTGTTTCTCCCCGAATCTGGAAGGGCTTTGGATTTGCCTTTGAGCTTTAAGGCAGAGCCGCAAGCTAAGTTTTGTCCGAAATGCGGAAACAGCCTTATTTCCGGCGGGCGATTTTGCGGCAAATGCGGCAATAGGATTTTATAGGTTTCTTCTTTGGACGCATACCTGCAAATGGACTTTTGCCTAAACTATGCTATGTCTTTGACAAGGCTGGAACTTTTGTAAGGAAGGAGCGCAAAATGACGGGGCTTAGGAAAAAAACCATGGGCAGGGCAGTAATTGCGGCTTTTATAGCCCTTGCCTATATCCCCAGTCTTATCTGGTGGATGTTTGATATACCAATGCCGGATTATCTTATTCACCAAAGCAGCCTTATTTATATAGGTTTGTTTAGCGTCTGGGGCATTTCCATACGGCACCGCATCATACAAAGGCAGGTGCGGCGGTTTTTGATTGACATTGCCGCTCTTATGGTGTTTTGGATTATAGTGCGCAGTTTAAAATACTATTTCATCAGCGACCCGAACATTATCCGCCACCTTTGGTATGCCTACTATATCCCAATGCTGTTGATTCCCTGTCTAAGTGTTTTTGTGGCTCTGTCCTTAGGTAAGCCGGAATATTATCGCCTGCCCAAATGGGCAGGGGTTTTGCTTATTCCCACCGTGACTTTTGTTATAATGGTACTTACCAATGACTTGCACCAGCTAATCTTCACCTTTCCTCAGGGGAAGGTCTGGACAGACAAGGATTACAGTTATCGCCTGAGCTATTGGCTTTTATCTGGCTGGGAGCTTGTGATGGCTCTTATGGCCTTGGGCATTTTGATTGCAAAAAGCCGTGTTCCCCACAGCCGCAGGGTTTTGTGGCAGCCCCTTATTCCCTTAACAATCAGTGTGCTGTATGGCATTTTGTATATCACTAGCTGGCCTGTGGTGCGCCTTATTGCAAGGGATATGACCATTGTCTTTTGTCTGCTTTTCACAGCAACCTTGGAAAGCTGTATCCGCTGCGGGCTTATTCAATCAAACTCCGGCTATGCCGAGCTTTTTAAAGCCTCAACCATAGGCGCACGGATTATAGACAAAAAAGGCAGGCTTTACCTGCGCTCTAAGGGGGCAGAGCCTATGGCAGAGTATCTGCTGCTTGAAACAGAAATTGCCCCTGTTTGGCTGCCGAAGGGCATACGCCTGTCAAGTGCTCCCATTCACAGGGGCCATGTAGTCTGGCAGGAGGATTTGTCAGAGCTGCTTTCTGTTATTTCCGAAATCAAGGAGGCGAGCGAAGAGCTGAAAGGCAAGAATGCCATTTTAGCCGAGGAATATAAAACCCGCCGCACCCGTCAGGTGTTGGTAGAAAAAAACAGGCTTTACAATAAGGTGCAAACCCAAACTCAGACTCAGATTAAAAAACTTGCAGAGCTGACAAAGCTTCTTGAAAAGGCGGATACACCTGAGGAAATATGTCGGCTTATTTCCCATATCGCCGTTTTAACGGCCTACATAAAGCGCCGCAACAATCTTATTTTTATTGCAGAGGAAAGCGGCCTTATCCCTGCTGATGAGCTTAGGTATTGCATGAGGGAAACAGTTGTAAATCTGGAGCTTGCAGGGGTAAAATGCCATGTGCAAATGGGTCTTACAGAGCCGTTGCCCGCCCGTCAGATTGCCTTTTTGTATGATAGATTCGGTGCTGTGGTGGAGGCATCCATTAACAGCCTCAAAACCTTGTATTGTTCTGTGCTGAAGGAAAACGGGCGGCCCACCATGAACCTTATTGTCATGTGTGATGAGGATTTGGCAGCCCTTTCAGGTGAGGGGATTTTTGCTCAGCGGGAGGGGGAAAACGAATGGGTATTTACCTGCGCCGCACCATAAAGGGGCGAGGAAAAATGAAGCTTCGCTTCATACAAAGCTCTGTTAAAGAGGCCATTGATAATTTGCCAAGCGGCCTTTGTTTTTTTGACAGTAACGGTATGCTGGTGCTGTGCAATAAAGTTATGCACAGACTTAGCTTTGCCTTGACCGGACGGGATTTGCAGACTATGTCCGACCTAAATTCGGCACTTAATATGCCGCAGGAGGAAGGTTTTGCTCTTCGTGACGGGGAGGTTTTTCTCTTTAAAGACGGCACAGCATGGCAGTTTAGAAGCAGTGTGGTTCATGATTTTTTGGGAAACACCTACATCGAGTATGTGGCCGCCAATGTTACAAAGCTTTACGAGAAACAAAAAAGCCTTACATACAGCAGAATTGAGCAGGAAAAACTGGCATCTCATATGCGGCAAATTGTGGATAATATAACAGCCATTACCCGTGAGGAGGAAATCCTCACCATGAAAATGCAAATTCACAACGAGGTGGGCTGGTGTCTCCAATCCCTGCGGCAATTTCATGCCGAGGGCTGTCCTTTGGAGGAAAAGCCTGCAATAGCGGCGGGGCTTAATAAAATTGCAGGCATTTTACAAGGAGAAATCGGCCACGACGATGAGGCCGACGCCCTTTCCGAGCTGTGCCGTTCTGCCGCCAGTCTTGGGGTTGACATTGCCATAGAAGGGGATTTTCCCGAAGACGAGGTTTTGGAAATCTTGCTTGTTGCCGCCATTCGAGAGTGTGTGACAAACACTTTGCGCCACGCCGTAGGAGACAGGGTTTTGGCGGTGATTACCGACGGGGAAAATTTTATCCATGCCCGTATTAGCAATAACGGCAAGCAGCCGGAGAAAACGATAGTTGAGGGGGGCGGCTTTGCCAGCCTGCGCCGACGCATTGAAAAGGCGGGGGGTAAAATGGAGGTGCAAAGCCTGCCGAACTTTGCCCTTAACATAAGCCTGCCAAGGGAAGAAGGGAGCTTGAACCTTTGACAAATGTACTTATTGTTGATGACGAAAGATTGGTAAGAGAGCTTTTTACCCGCTATATTCATTCCGCCTCTGACCGCTATGCCTTGGTGGAGGCAATCGGCGATGCTTCCAATGCCGAGATGTTCTGCCTTAACGGCGGGGTGGACTTGGTTTTGATGGACGTATGCACAGCCAAGGGTAGCAGCGGCCTTTTGGCGGCGGAAAAAATAAAAAAACGCTTTCCACAGGTGAAAATCATAATTGTTACCTCCGCTCCAGAGTTTAGTTTTCTTGCAAGGGCCAAGGCCCTTGGGGCGGAGAGCTTTTGGTACAAGGATGTTTGTGAAAAAGAGCTTATAGAGGTTATGGACAAAACCATGGAGGGTGAATCTGTCTACCCTGAAAGAACCCCAGAGGTTTCCATAGGTCTTGCCAGCAGCTATGAATTTACACCTAAGGAGATGGAGGTGCTATATTGGCTGGCGGAGGTTGTATCCACCAGAAACATAGCCGGAAAGATGGGTATTTCTGAAGACGGTGTCAATGAGCATTTAAAGCATCTTAAGGAAAAGACCGGCTGCGCATCAAAAACAGAGCTTGCCATACTAAGCGCCGGTGCCAGACTGGTGCTGCCAAAATATTAAACAAATACCAAAGATAAAATCTCCGGCAGGGAAAATGCCGGAGATTTTGCCTTTATATGTAATATTAATAAAGAATATTTGCGCCCCCCCCAATATTGGTAATGTGTAATGAGATTTGAGACGATATAATAAAAAGGTATTATGCCATACATATATCCGTATTTATAAAAAGGGGGGAGAGGCTTTGCAAAGAGTGATTATCAGTATGCAAAATTACGTTCTTGGGGAAGCGGTGGAGCAGATGCTTATAAGAGGCGGCGATTTTCATGTGACTGTGGCAGAAAATCCGGAGCAGGTCATAAAGCTCTGTGTCAATCTGGCGGCAAACGCCTTACTGATGGAGGTTACAGGCTACACGCCCTACAAGCTGGAGGAGCGGCTTAAATTAAGGGCTGAAGTTAAAAGGCAAAATCCCCTATGTAAGATTGTTCTTTTAGTAGATGAACACGCAGAAAAGGAGGCGGCGGATAAAGTACGGCAGGCCAAAAAAGATGGACTTATAGACCAGTTTATCTATGGCTCAACTTCTGCCAGCTACCTTGTGGCAATTATGGATGCCTTATAAAAGGTGGATTTTTAGGAAGAGCAAGTATTTTGAAAAAGCTGTTATATAAGCAAAAAGACAAACACAAAATATAAGAAATAATTTAAGACCAATTAAGCGATAGTATAAGGATTTGGAGATGAAAAAATGAAAAAACAAATACTGGGACTTTTACTTATTTTTGCGATGGTTTTTAGCCTTGCAGCCTGCGGCAAGACTCCGCCTGATAATCCGCCGACGGAAGACATTAAAACTCCTATTGAGGAGAGCTTTAACTGGCCCGAGGATGCCTCGGAGGATAGCTTTGAGTTTGACCCCGAAACCGGAACAATAAGCCTTTATGTGGGTGGGGGCGGAGCGGTTAAAATCCCCGAAACCATTGGGGGCGTCACTGTTAAAGCTTTGGAGAAAAGCTGCTTTTACGACACCGAGGGCGAGCGGGATTTTGAAGACCCCATAACAGCCATTTACATACCCGACAGCGTCGAAAAAATTGACACCTATACCTTTGTGAACAATCAGTTTTTAGAAATCCTTCGCCTACCGGCGGCTTTGGAGGAAATTCCCCGTTCAATGTGCTATCTATGTCTGAATCTTCGGGAACTCACCATTCCGGATACGGTGAAAAAGATTGGAGATGAAGCCTTTTCAACCTCCGGTCTGGAACTTATAAATTTGCCTGAGGGTCTTGAGAAAATTGGCGATTTTGCTTTTTCTGGCTGCGAAAACCTTGTTTTATCCCCCTTGCCCAAGGGCTTAAAGAGCATAGGTGAGAAAGCCTTTGCAAACTGCTTATGGATACCTTATTACACCATACCCGAAAGTGTAACATCTATTGGCGGCAGAGCCTTTGAAAACACTGTGTTTGCCCTTAACTTCCCCTTTGTATACAGCCCCTCTGATTTGCCAAAACTGGATAACTCCGGCGGAGCGGTGTTTGAGACTGTGAGCATGATACTTATGGCTTGGGATGTTAGCATGAAGCAGGTTGAGGATATGGACAAATTTCTCCTTTCAAAAGGGGAGGAGGACATTGCGTGGGTCATGTTTAATCCCGAGTGGGAGGACTATGTGGACTATGAAGCCATGAGTTGTGACGAAAATGGCACTATCACAGCCTTTGACCACGAAGCAGGAGCGGAAGGACTGAAGGTTGCCATTCCAAGGGAGGATAAGGATGGCACAGTTGTTATAACAGCCATTGGAGACAGGGCCTTTGAAAGCCGTAGCATTAGCTTTGCGGGTCTTAACGCTGACATTAAGTTTATAGGTGAGCGAGCCTTCGCCGGAAGTATGATTGAGGAAATAAGCCTACCCATATCCTTACAGCAGATTGGCGAGGAGGCATTTTTCGACTGTGACTATCTGGAATCAATCACCCTTACAGGGGAGATTAAAGAAATTCCTGCCCGCTGTTTCCAGTATTCGGATAAGCTTAAAAGTGTAATCCTGCCAAAGACAGTGGAGAAAATCGGAGACGAGGCATTTTCAGGCTGTGGATTTAAAACCTTTGTGGTGCCCGAGGGGGTTAAAGAGATTGGCAGCATGGCCTTTACAGGCTGTACACAGTTGGAAAGCATTGTCCTGCCCGCAAGTCTTGAAAGACTTGGTGATGGGGCCTTTGGAAACTGTCCAGAACTTAAATCTGTCACCTTCCTTGGCACAAAACCGCCGGAGATGGACAGTATGGGCATGGTCTTTTCAAGCATAGGAATGGACGCTGTATTCTTCCTGCCCAAAACCATAAGTCAGGCGGATTTCGATAGTTTTCAGGCTTATGTATCCATGCGGGGCATACAGGCAGGGGCAACATGGGACAAAAGCCGCTAGGCGCAAGGAACCAATTTTTGAAAGATAAAAGGGAGGAAAACTACCATGGCATTATTCAATAAGAAAAGCTGCAATATATGCGGGTCAAAAATCGGTCTTTTTGGAAACCGCAAACTAGATGACGGCAACCTTTGCAAAGACTGCGCAAAAAAGCTGTCGCCGTTTTTCAACGAGCGGCGGCGCAGCAGCGTTTCGGATATTAAAAACCAACTGGAGTATCGGGAAGAAAACAAAAAGGCTGTGGCGGCCTTTAACGTCACACGCACCCTCGGCCTTGGAACAAAGCTTATGATAGACGAGGATGGGGGAAAGTTTATAGTCACCTCTTCCCGCCGCTGGCAGGAGGAAAATCCGGATGTTCTGGAGCTTTCTCAGGTTACGGGCTGTGTGGTGGATGTCCGTGAGGAACGGCGGGAGCTTATGCAAAAAGGCAGTGACGGCGAGGAAAAAAGCTTTATGCCTCCCCGTTATGAGCATGACTATGATTTCTGGATTACCATTCATGTGAACCATGAGTTTTTTGACCAAATCCGTTACCGCCTGAACAACACATCTATCATAATTCGACCGGATAGAACACGAATGATGATGCAGGGCGGGGATAAGCTTGGGCGCAGCAGCGTTGATTATAGGGAATGCGAGACCATGGCAGAGGAGATTAAAACTGTCCTTACAAAGGCTCGTGAAACTGTGCGGGAGAGCATTGAAGCGGCAAACGCACCAAAAATCGCAAAGACCTGCCCTTATTGTGGCGCTACAACCACCCCTGATGCTCAAGGACGCTGTGAGTATTGCGATGGGGCTATTTGAGGCCTTATGTTGGACATATCCTGCCACTGGCATCATAAAGCCTGAAAATACCATACAGGTATAGAATAAAGGAGGATTATAAAATGATTTCATGTGAAAGCTGCGGGGGCGATTTAAAATCTGGTGCAAAATTTTGCACCCACTGCGGTGCAACTGTGACTCCGACACCACAGCTGGCTGAGGAAGATTACCGCCCTGCGACAGAGAGTACATATCAAGCACCCATGCAGGGCAGCTATGAGGCGCCAACTCAAGGCGGATATCAAGCTTCTGCACAGGGAGCGTATCAAGGGCCTATGGCGCAAACTATGGTGAAAGAAAAAAAGCCCGCAAATAAAAGCATTTTCATTCTTGGCGGCATTGTCATAGCCCTTATAGCCCTTGCGGTAATTCTTGTTCTGGTTTTTAAAGGGGGTAAAGGCGGGGAGACTTTGTCGTCAGACCCCTATGTGGGCATCTGGAAAGCCACAAGCGTAGCTATGATGGGAATGGACTTTGATGCTCAGGAGATTTATGAAAAGGGCTTTACTCTAGAGCTTAAAGAGAAGAATAAGTGCGTTTTGTCTGTTGAAGGCAGTGATGCAAAGGGTACATGGAAAAGGGAAGACGGCGGCGTGTTTGTCGACATGAGGATATACAACTTTTCCTGTGAAATCAACGGCTCGACCATGATGATTTATGACTATATCGGCTCGGGCATGGACATCACTTTTGTAAAAGAGGGAGCAAGCTCCAACCTCGGCGACTCAAAAGACGATATAAAGGGCGGCGCTACATATACCAGTGTTCAGGAAAAATGGAACGGCAACTGGTACGGCTATTTTTGGGCTACCGAAGCCTATAACGAGTGGGCGGAATATGAGGACGCTTTCTATGATGCCAATATGGTGCTGGATGTGGATGAGGAAGGCTATGGCAAAATGCAGGTTTTTCTTGAAGATGATGAAATAGCAAGTATATATGCCTATATCTATGCAGATGATTATCACTTCGAGGTAATAGAAGGTGTGTTTTGGGATATGGAGCTTAACCCCAATGACTGGTGGCTTGGAATTTCCCCTGTGGATGAAGGAAACTTGATTGTATTCAGCGATATTTACATAGACCCCGAGCTTACTGAAGATGACGGCTTTGAATATATCTGCTGTTTCCGCCCCTTTGGCGAGCTTTGGACTCAGGAGGAAAAGGATGGGGAACTTCTGCCGCCCAGCTACTATGACTATGTGGCAAGCATAGATGGAAAAGATGTTGGTGCAGGCGATTCCACCGATTTGGGCAGCGGAGAAAGCGGCGGCCAATGGGACAATTATTATGGCAGCGGTGAAGCGGATAATGCCGGTTTAAGAGCCGGCTGGAATTCTGTGAGCGCCGCTAATACCGGCCCGAAGCCCAGCTATGAGGAGCTTTGCGAGATTATTGGCTCTAAGGGCAGGCTTAATGAGTACGCAGACCCAAAGGAAGGCTGGCTTCGTGTGGAGTGGGGCTCAGGCACTGGCTTTCTCAGGGTGGACTACAAGCTTGAGGACGGAAAACTTGTTTACGTTATGGCAGAGCAAGTTGGAAGCATAGACTAAATGGCGAAGATAAGTCAGATTTAAAGCGACAGGGTTAAAAGCTTTCCGACCTTTTGGAACCGCACCGACTTTGACCTGCAAAAAAAGCAAGGCTAAGATATTTCTTTACTTAATATTTTCGCAAACAAAGAACCATTGCCCTTGGCTTAGGGGCAATGGTTCTTTTTAGACTTATAAAATCGCATTTATGATAAATTCCAAAGGTGTAACCCCTTGGGAAGCTGTTATATATGACCCCTGCCATATAATATAATAAATATATATCAGCAGATTGGAGGGGAAACATTGCCTTGAAGCATGATGAAAGGGTTGCCATATATTCCCGCAAGTCAAAATTCACAGGCAAAGGCGAGAGCATAGAAAACCAAATAGAACTTTGCCGCCGATATATTGCGGCGCAGTATGGCGAGAGGATTGCCGAGGAAGCTGTGGTGTATGAGGATGAAGGCTTTTCCGGCGGGAATATGGAGCGGCCCATGTTTAAAAAAATGATGGCCGATGCCCGAAGGGAGGCTATTTCAGCCATAGTTGTTTACAGGCTTGACCGTATAAGCCGCAATATCGGGGATTTTGCAAAGCTTATTGAAGAGCTGGAGGAGCTGGGCATTTCCTTTGTTTCCATTAAGGAGCAATTTGACACATCTTCCCCCTTGGGGCGGGCGATGATGTATATAGCCTCGGTTTTTTCCCAGCTTGAGCGTGAAACCATAGCGGAAAGAATACGGGACAATATGCAGGAGCTTGCAAAAACCGGACGCTGGCTTGGAGGGGTATGTCCGACGGGATATGAGTCGGAAGCTGTGTCTAAAATGACTGTTGAAGGCAAGATGAAAAAGGTGTGTAAACTTAAAATAATACCCGAGGAGGCAAGGCTTGTAAGGCTTATATTCAAAAAGTTCTTGGAGACAAATTCCCTGACAAAAACAGATGCCTATTTACTGCAAAACGGCTATTTAAGCAAAAACGGAATACCCTTCAGCCGCTTTACAATAAAGGGCATACTAAAAAACCCCACATATATGATTGCCGACGAAGATGCTTTTAGATACCTTAGTGAGAACAAGGCGGATGTTTTTAGCGACAAAACAGAATTTGACGGTAAGCGGGGGGTAATCGCCTATAACCGTACCATTCAAAAAGTGGGGAAAGCAAATCGTGAAAGGCCGATGAATGAGTGGATTGTAGCCCTTGGTGCCCATGAGGGGCTTATCAGCGGAAAGCAGTGGGTGAAAGTCCAAAAGCTCCTTGAGCAAAACAGCTCAAAAGCCTACCGCAAACCGAAAAGCAACACAGCTCTTTTATCGGGTATTCTTTTTTGTGAAAAGTGCGGTGATTATATGCGGCCAAAGCTGACAAAAAGACTTAACAAGCAGGGTGAGCAGGTTTATACATACCTTTGCCAGACTAAGGACAGGGGCGGCAGACAATGCTGTGACGGCAAAAACGCCAATGGAAATCAGCTTGATTTGGCAGTCCTTGAGGAAATTAAAAAGCTTTCCGAGGATAAGCTTGAGTTTATAAAACAGCTTGAAAAAAGTAAAAAGTTTATTACTGTCAGCCACTCGGATTACAGCGATGAATTAAATCGTTTGGAGCAAAGCCGTGATGAAAACGAAAAAGCCATAAGAGCCCTCATTGCAGCCCTTGAAAAAGCAGACGATGGCAGCGCCGCAGATTATATTATTAAGGAAATTGAAGAAAAGCACAGGCAAAATCAGGGCTTGAGTTTAAGGATTGAAGAGCTAAAGCAAAAAGCCAAAAGCATGGCATTGACTGATGAGGAATTTAATCTTTTGTCAAATTCACTGGCAGAATTTAAAAACATCTTTGATTATATGGGCCTTGAACAAAGGCGCTCGATTTTAAGGGAGCTTATTAAAAAGATTGTCTGGGGTGAAAATGGAGCAGAAGTTTACCTTTTTGGCTCTGAATTGGAAGATGCTGATTTTCCAAAGCCTAAGTCGGCAGACAGCAAAAAGGCAGAAGTTAGAGATTTGGAATGGGGAGTTTTGAGCAGCGGGGAGGGAAAAAAAGAGACTTTATGTGAGTATAGCAAATGAGGTGCTGATGTATTTTCGTGCGGCAAAAAAGTCCATGGGGGATATTTCCCTTTCAGAAACCATAGAAACAGACGGAGACGGAAGCACCCTTTGCCTTATGGATGTTGTTTGTCTCGAGGAAAATACCTTGGAAAGAATAAGCCAAAATGAGCTGGCCGCTGTGGTGAAAAATCTTGTATCTGAGCTTTTGGACGAAAGGGAAAGCGAGATAATAAGGCTACGCTATGGATTGGGAGGAGAGGAGCCAAAAACCCAAAGAGAGGTGGCGGCCATATGCAATATCAGTCGTTCTTATGTGTCACGTATTGAAAAAAAAGCCTTGGAAAAACTTAAGACACAGCTAAATCCCGAGCATTATTAAAGTGGAAATATTTTAACCGCCGTCCGGAGTGAAAGCAGTCTCCGGACGGCGGTTTTTATAAAAGGTTACAAATCGACAAGTTTCTTCCAAAACTTGTTTTGTTTTGCAGAAAGCACTATAATGATGCAATAGGGATGCAGTTTTGCCCTATTATGCTCACCGAGAGGATGGAGGATATGATTAAGATTTTGATTGTGGAAGACGAAAAACCCATAAACGACCTTATAGAAATGAACCTTTCCGAAGCTGGCTATGACTGCACCTGTGCCTATGACGGGATAGAGGCGGCGGATATAATCGAAAAGGAGCGCTTTGACCTTATTTTGCTGGATATTATGCTCCCCGGAGCCGATGGCTATGAGCTTATGGATTATATAAAACCCCTTGAAATGCCCGTTATCTTTCTAACAGCCAAAGGCAGCGTGGAAGATAGGGTAAAAGGCTTAAAACTAGGGGCGGACGACTATTTGGTTAAGCCCTTTGAAATAGTGGAACTTTTGGCAAGGGTTGAAACCATACTTCGCCGTGCCGGAAAGACCCAAACCGTCATAACAGTTGGGGACATAAGCATAGACACAAGGGCTCACACTGTCATGCGGGGCAGCCGTGAAATCTTACTTACCATGAAGGAGTTTGAGCTTTTGCTGCTGTTTGTAAGAAACCGCAACATTGCCCTATTTCGTGAAACCTTATACGAAAGGGTTTGGCAAAGCGAATACATGGGGGACTCACGGACTGTTGACCTTCATGTGCAAAGACTGCGTAAAAAGCTCCACTGGGAGGACAAGATACGGGCCATTTATAAGGTGGGATACAGATTAGAAGCCTAAAGATTTATTCCTTTTGGAAAACGTACATATGCGCTGTGGCGGTTATAGCGGCGGTTTTATGCCTTGCCCAGTGTCTACTTTTCCTCCTTGACCCAAATCTGGCCAATGAAAATTACAGGCTTTATACTTTGGGGCTTTGTTTTGCTTCGGTTATAGGCGGGCTTTTAATTGCCTTTTCAAGCTATATCTTATCTAAAAAGGCTCCCGAAGGCTCAAAGGGCGACAAGGAGCGGATTAGGGCTTTGGAAGCCGAATTTACTCATCTGGAGGAGCTTGCGGGGCGGCGGGAGGAGTTTATCGCAAGCTTTGCCCACGAGCTTAAAACTCCCCTTACAGCTATAATCGGCTATGCAGATATGCTGCGCTCTAAAGATATGGCTCCAAAGCCACGATTTACAGCGGCGGGATATATATTTTCAGAGGGAAAGCGCCTTGAAGCTCTTTCCCTAAAGCTCATGGACATTATAGTTTTGGGAAAGCAGGACTTTCAGAAAAGGCGCTATGATGCCGGTGTTTTAATCCGTGAGGTTGCAGCCGTCACTGTGCCTTCTTTGGGGGACGCCGGCATTACACTGGAAATACGCTGGGAGAAGGGCGAGGTAGAGATTGAACCTGACCTTTTTAAAACTCTGCTCATAAATCTTGTGGATAACGGGCGCAAGGCCAGCAAGCGTGGCCAAAGCATAGACCTTTACGGCAAAAACGAGGAAGGCGGCTATGCCTTTTACATAAGAGACTACGGCAGGGGCATGAATGTAGATGAGTTAGGGCGGATAACAGAGCCTTTTTACATGGTTGATAAAAGCCGCTCCAGAGCGCAAAACGGAGCGGGACTTGGGCTTGCTCTGTGCAAGCGCATAGCAGAACTTCACGGAACAAGCCTTATGTATTCCAGCCAGCCAGATAAGGGAACAACGGTTCGTGTGTTTTTGGAAGGGGAGCAGTCTATATGAAAAAACTTCTTGGCCCCCTTGCCGCCATTATTTTGACCATACTTATACTTTATATCGCAAATTTCCTGCCAACAGCGATATTTAATTCCGGCAGATACGGAAACAGAGAAGTTTATGTGAAAACCGAAGCCTTGGACAGCCTTATGGAAAAAGGTGCTTTTTTGGGTCGGGCACTGAAAAGGGATGTTTTTTGGGGAGCAGACCGGCAGGGGGAGCATGGCTTTAGAATAAATAATTCAGGCAATCTTGACTATGAGAGGAAAAAGGAGTATTTTGCCGGTCTTGCGGAGCTTATAGAAAAGGGAAAACTACCGGGCTTTCTCTCCGACGAGATGCAAAAGGCCATTGAATCTGCTGTTGCGGAGAAAATAGAGCTTATTTCGGACAGCGGCAAAAGCCTGCCCCTTATCCACATTTATTACGAATGGATAAGCGACTGGTCAAACTGGATGGAGATTTACATAGATGAAGAAACGGGAAAGACTTTGTATGCCTATTTCAGCGGAAGCTGCCTTAATAAGGGCGGAGAATACGCAAGCGATTATCCAGAAGTTTTATCTTTAGAGGAACTATCCCTTCTTTATACTGACTATATGGGTTATAGCATAGAAAACCTTAAACATTCGGAAAATCCCAACGAAAATGCCCTTATACTTACTTGTAGCGACGGAAGCCGTGAGGGAAGGTTTATGATTAACCTTATATATTATGCCGGCACCATGTACGATGTGAAAATTTCTCCCCAGCCATAGGCAAGGCTTTAAAAAGCATTGGCATTTGTTAAAGACATCTTAAATTCAACCGAGGCTGCTCATGTTAGAAACGATAGGGTTGCTCATGGCGGCCCCGTCTTACATTTTGCAAAAAATTTAAAGCCCACCACCTTTTTTAAGCGCCAGAGACTTAAGCTGAAATTGAAAAGCTCCTCGAAAAACAAGATGGCGATATATCCCTCAAGGGCAAAGCGTGGCAAAAGAGTATATACCAGAAAAACCCCCAGAAGGGAATCGACTATGTTAAAGCCCATGGACCAAATCTGCTGACCTAAACCTCTAAGGCAGCCGTCTGTTACCATATCCATGTAAATAACAGGTACAAGCAGGGAAAAAATCCGTATGTAATAGCCTGCTTCCCCACTTTTGTATATCATTTTGCCCAAGGTTTCCGAAAGGATAAACAGCAGGGCTGCAACAAACAGAGAGAAAGCAAGGCTTTTTGTGAGAAGCTTTTCAACCGCTCTTTTTATATCCCCCTGCCTTCCGGAAACTTGAGCGGCGGTAAGCTCCGGCACAATTAGCTCAGCAAGAGAGGTTAAAACACAGGAGGGGAAAAAAATAATGGGGAAAACCATGCCCTGAATGGTTCCATAGCCTGCCAAGGCACTGTCTGCGGAAAAGCCTGCCTTTTTAAGACCTCTTGGAACAAGAAGCTGCTCAATTGTTGATAATGAGCTGCGGGCATAAGCGGAAAGTGCCAGCGGTACGGCGATATTGAGCATCCTAGAGGGCAGGCGAGGGGAATCCTCCTTTTCTTTGCCATAGCGGCGGCGGTCAAAGAGAAAGATTGAAATCATAAGAAGAAAGGAAAAAACCTCTGCCAAGGCTCCTCCTGCGGCAACGGAGGCACAGCTTTTCTCAAGGTCGTTTCCCGCAGCGGCAGATAAAAATGAAACCACAAGGGCAATCCTCACAAGCTGTTCTGCAACCTGTGCTATGGCTGCCTTAAAGATTCTTCCGCTGGCGGCAAAATACCCGTACAGCACCGAGGAAACAGATATAAAGGGAAGGCTTGCGGCCAGTATTTTAAGAGACAGAACAGTTCTGGCATCCCCTATCCACAAAAAGCCTATGGGCTCGGCGCACAGGAAAAGTATAAGCCAAGCGGAAGCACCAAAAAACAGACTGTATGCTATGCAAAGCCACATTGCCCTTCCGACTCCGCCTTCTCTGCCAAGACCAATCTCCTCAGAAATAAGTCTTGTTGAGGCAAAACGTATGCCGGAAATGGCGAAGGTGGCGGCAAGAAAACCCACAGAGCTTACAAGTCCGTACAAGCCGACACCGGCAGCTCCTATGCGGGAGACAAGCCACATCTGAAACAAAAGGGCGATAAGCCGCATAACAAGGGTGGAGCCTGTCAGAAGGGCAGTGTCCCGCATAAGTTTCTTTTTTCTCAAAAAAACAACACCTCCCGAAGTCTCATATACAAAAGCATATGCGGCTTCGGGAGCTTGTTTGCTTATTTTATGGAAAGGCCCGCCCTTAGGGCTTCTTTTTTAATTAAAGGTGTTGGCCGAGGCCAAAAAAAGCTCGTCAGTCTTTTGTTTTAAGGCTCTGTTTTCCGACCTTTTAAGGCAGGGGTCAAGCCTTAAGGTTTCCCGTCCTGCCTCCTGTGCCGCCTGTAAAATGCGCAGGTCTGTGCAAAGGTCGGCGATTTTCATCTGGGGCAGGCCGTGCTGCCTTCCGCCAAAGAAGTCTCCGGGTCCACGCTGTTTTAGGTCTTCCTCGGCAATTTTAAAGCCATCGCTTTCCTTTTCCAGAACCTTAAGGCGGGCCTTTGCCTGCTCGCCTTCAAAATCAGAAAACAACACACAATAGCTTTTATGCTCGCCCCTGCCCACTCTGCCACGAAGCTGGTGGAGCTGGCCCAAGCCGAAATACTCAGCGTTTTCAACCACCATTAAAGCGGCATTCGGTACATCAACGCCGACTTCTACCACCGTTGTGGCAACAATAATATGCAGCCCCCCGTCAACGAAGGCATCCATAACGGAATCTTTCTCTGACGCCTTCATTTTCCCGTGGATACAGCCCACACGAAGGTCTGGGAAAATCTCTTGAGATAGCTTTTTTGAATACTCAACGGCGGATTTAATCTCTCGAGGCCGCTCCTCATTTTCCTCAACGGCTGGGCAGACAATAAAAACCTGCCTGCCTTGTGATACAAGCTTGCGAATAAAGATATATATCCTCTCACGCATATCCTCGCCCACAACAAAGGTATCTACCTTTTGCCTGCCCGAGGGCATCTCGTCTATAACCGAAACATCAAGGTCACCATAGACCATAAGGGCAAGGGTGCGGGGGATGGGAGTTGCGGACATAACAAGAGTGTGAACCTCGGAACCTTTTGACACAAGGGCCGCTCTTTGATTTACACCAAAGCGGTGCTGTTCGTCCGTAATAACGAGAGCCAGCCGCAAAAACTCCACATCCTCGCTTAAAATTGCGTGGGTACCCACAAGGAGGGTGATTTCCCCCTCCTTAAGCTTTGACGTAATCTCCCGCCTTTGCTTTGCCGTCATAGAGCCTGTGATTTTGGCGACCTTCACCCCAAGGGGGGATAAAAGTTTGTTAAAGGTAGTGCAGTGCTGGTTTACCAAAATTTCCGTAGGTGCCATGAAGGCGGCTTGAAGCCCACCTTCGTGAACAGCCCAAACGCAGGCGGCGGCAACAAGGGTTTTTCCGCTGCCCACATCGCCGCTTATTAGCCTGTTCATAAGCCTTCCGCTTTGCATATCCTTGAAAGTGTCCTCAATGGCTCGTCTTTGGGCGTCGGTGGCGATAAAGGGCAGGGCAGATAAAAAATCATCCAGTCGTGGGGAGGAAACTATGATGCCGCTTTTTCTCACCTTGGCATCCTTTATCCTCGTAAGGGCACAGGTCAAAATAAAAAGCTCCTCAAAAATAAGCCGACGGCGGGATAGCTCCAAGGCGGCGGCATCCGCCGGAAAATGAATGTTTTCAAAGGCGTAGGCAGGCTTGCAGAGCTGAAACTTTTCGGAGACAGATTCCGGCAGGGGGTCAGGCAGTATATCCCGACACAGCTCAAGACCCTGACGAATAAGGGAGATGAGAAGCTTTTGACTTATGCCCGCTGTTAACCTGTAAACCGGAACAATGCGCCCTGTGAGCAGGCGGGGTGCATCCTCCGGCTCAAACAAGGGGTTTGTCATACTTCGGCGGCTGCCCTCACAGCTTATTTTCCCGCAGAAGATATAGCTTTGGCCCTCTTTAAGCTGGTTTTTTATAAAGCTCTGGTTAAAATATGTAATGTCTATACTTCCGGTTTCGTCGCAGACCCGCAGTTTTAAAAGCTCCATCCCCCGCCTCACACGGCTTAAGGAAGGCTCTGTCACCACAATCGCCGAAACACAGGCAGTTTCATTATGGGGAACAGCGGCTATGGGAAGGATTTTTGACCTGTCCTCATAGCTTCGGGGAAAATATGTGATAAGCTCGCCCAAAGTGTTTATGCCAAGCTTTGAAAGAGCCTTTGCCCGCTGCTCACCTATGCCTTTAAGGTATCTTATATCATCCGAAAGCTGTGCCACCTGTAACCACCTCTTTAAATGGGAAAGGCTTTGCGCAATATCGGCGCCGCCCTTTAGTTTCTTAGATAAATATAATACCATTTCACGGCGAATAGTGCAAAATTTTGTTAAAGGGAGCATAATTTTCACATAGGGGATTGTTTGCATGGTCTCAGGCGGATTAAAACCTACGAATAAGTTGTAATTTTACTACGCTGCACAAACTTGATGCTTGCAATCTTAAGTTTA
Organism: Clostridiales bacterium; assembly: GCA_012728025.1. Taxonomy (GTDB): domain Bacteria; phylum Bacillota; class Clostridia; order Oscillospirales; family Oscillospiraceae; genus UBA2658. The sequence continues at coordinate 4,186 of JAAYFX010000157.1, read as the reverse complement.
AGGTGGTAAAATACTTAGGTACCAGTTTAATTGCGGGTGTAGTTTAATGGCAGAACATCAGCTTCCCAAGCTGAATACGAGGGTTCGATTCCCTTCACCCGCTCCAGAAACAAGGAACCTTGTAGTCATTGAGATTGCAAGGTTTTCTCTCTTACTTGCCATGAAATAGAAGATGCTGGCCCATCAGCTGACTGCAAAAACATAGATTTATTCATTTGCATATAATAAGGAAAAAGGGTTAAAGGTATACACCCAAAAAGCTTTGGTGCTTTCTTCGCTTAAGAATGGAGGAGATGGCACTCCAGCGGTGAGCGACAGCCTAAGCGTTCCTGCAGCCTTTCGGTATTATAAAACTGAATATAAGTATCAATCGCTTCTTTAGCAGAAGCAGGTATTGACCGTCAAATACCAATGTGCGATAAGATGTTTTCTATCGTTGAAAAGTTTTATCAGCAGGGCAAAAAGAAAATACTTGAAATGCACGAGAAAGTGTTCTATAATACCTACTGTGCGACATTAAGGCGGGCAGGCATAAGATTGCCGCCGCACTGTTGCTGGCAGGCAGTCGCAACAGCACTTGCTAATGCCGGCATTCCCCCTGCGGTTATCATTGTTATATTCGGGCATGAAGACTATACAGCAACTTTTGCAAACTTTACGCACATTAAAATTGATGAGACGTTAAGTGTAGCAAATAAGATTTAGTATTAGTCATAGCGTTAGTCATAGAAATGGTCTACGTTAAGCCGACAAAGGACAATGAACTTGCAAGGCATTGATAACACTAGGCTTTTGACCCAAAAAATCTATATCGGGGTGTAGCGAAGTTTGGTATCGCGCTTGGTTCGGGACCAAGAGGCCCGGGGTTCAAGTCCCCGCACTCCGACCAAATAAAGGGAAACCTTGCAGTCATTGAGATTGCAAGGTTTTTCTTATTTTACGTGCAACATCAACGGTTACAGCGATTATTTGATTTCCATAGGCTCAAGATGACTTCCAGTATATTATAAAGTCTATTGATGTTTTGGGAACAATAATGCTAACAAAGTTGCTAATGTCATGCACTAAAGCGATAAATGAAAATAAGCCCTCACATATAAACTGTGGGGGCCATTATTTTTGTCTTAAAACGAACAAAAAAGTCGGGGAACGGTTGATATAATCCTCTCTTACCCATAGCTTTATATTTTTAGCTGTGTAGTTTGCAGGGGCTCTATGAGGCCGGCTTGTGGGATGTCCAGCCCCAAGATAATATATCTAGCAAAATGCGGAGTGTTATCGCTGGGGAGATATGCCATATCAAGGGGTGCCTTAGAGTACCTTCATAAGGATTAAATTGTATAAATTGTTTTTATAAATCCTTATAAATTCCTTATAATTACCTTTTATACTTTAATTATAAAAACATAAGATTTGTTTGGGAGGTAATTAAGATGTCAGATTATATTTTAGAAGTAAAGGGATTAACTAAAAAATTTAGAAATCAAGTAGCTGTTAATAATGTTTCTATATCAATTAAAAAGAATTCTGTATATGGACTACTTGGGCCAAATGGTGCCGGAAAGTCAACCATATTAAAAATGATTACAGGAATAATGAAACCAAGCTACGGAGAAATATTATTTGAAGACCACCTATGGACAAGAAAAGATTTAAAAGATATGGGAGCATTAATTGAAGAGCCAGCAATCTATCCAAATTTAACTGCAAGAGAAAACTTGAAGCTTGCCTCTACTCTTTATGGCCTGCCAAAGAAGAGGGTAGAAGAAGTGCTTGACATTATAGGTCTTAGGCAAGCCGAAAAAAAGAAAGTAAGGAGTTTTTCCATGGGCATGAAACAAAGATTAGGGCTTGGAATGGCTATTATAAATAATCCAAAACTGCTTATTCTGGATGAGCCTACCAATGGACTTGACCCAATAGGAATAGAAGAACTAAGAGAGTTAATTCGTTCATTTCCTGCCATGGGAATTACGGTGATTCTATCTAGCCACATATTATCGGAAGTAGCTCAAGTGTCAGACGAAGTAGGAATCATATCTAATGGTGTTATTTGCTATAACGGAGAGATAAGTGAGGAAGATAGTCTTGAAAATTTATTTAAAGAGATTGTCAAAAGAGATAGGAGCTAAGATTAATGTTTGATATAATAAAATCGGAATTTCAAAAAAGCAAAAGAACATCAACAAATAAACTTATTTTAATTACACCACTTTTTTCAATTATATTATCTGCCTTATTCGGAGGAGGTCAAAATGGTGCATATAACTGGTGGTATGCCATGTTTCTTCCGGCGTTGTTAGCTCTTATAGCTGCTCAAACAATTGCAAGGGAGAAAAACCTTTCGTATAAGGGAGTGCTTTTGTATCCTCAAAGTAAAGGGGAGATATGGATGGGAAAAATACTATATATTAGTGTTTTGCTAGTATTCACCAACCTAATATTTATGGTAGGAGTAGAGGTATTTGCTTTAATATATGGCTCTACTGTTCCATTAAGAGCAAATATATTAGGAACCATTGTATTGATTTTTACATTTTTATTTAACATACCTATAATTATGTTTTTAACTGCTAAGTTCAACATTTTCCTTGCTGTTCTTTTTAATCTTGGAATGACAATTTTGGGGGTTGTAAGTTATGGTTCTGGAGTAAATTTAATTTTAAAAATCTTACCCTATGGGACATCATCTACCCTAATGGTTCCAATCCTTGGTATCCTACCAAATGGTCTTCCGGCTCCGGAAGGCAAGCCTATGCCAAATGGAACAGAGGTATTAAGCAGTACTTTAATCAGTATTATTATCTTTCTGATATTGACTATTCTTACTACAATGTGGTTCGGAAAAAAAGAGGTGAATTAAATGATAGAATTTAAAAAACTTATAAAAGCTGATATAATAAAATTTAAATCTACCCAAATTCTATGGATGCACCTTTATATCCCTATTTTGGGATTAATCATATTTTTAAGCTATTATTCTTACACACCTTGGACTAATTTTGGCAAGGTATCAGCTTATTTACAAGTTTTATGCATAGTCTTTCCCGTGCTAATAGGAATAATTACTTCAATAGTAGCAGAGCAAGAATTTGCAGCAGGAGGCTTTCAAAACATTTTAATTGCTTCAGAGACAAAGTATTTAAGTATAATTAGTAAATTTACCTTATGTTTATTATTTGGAAGCTTAGGCACTATATTGGCGGTTGCTGGATTTTATATAGCTTATTCTTTTATAGCTAGTAATATCTATCCTATTTATATAAATATAGCTATTATGGCAATTTTAATGGGAAGTAATTTATTTTTATATATACTGCATTTCTTTTTAAGTTTTAGATTTTCTAAGGCAGTCTCCATTGGGGTGGGTATTGCAGAATCTCTTGTAGCAGCCTTATTTTTAACAGGAATGGGAGATGGTAGGTGGCCCTTTGCTCCAAGCTCATGGAGTATTAGATTTATTGGATTACTACTTATGAAATATCAGAATATTGAAAGCGTATCAATAGACCAAGATTTAAAACTAGGAGTTGTTATATCTACGTTTTTAACCTTTTTTTCATTTATAATTATGCTGGCATGGTTTAAAAACTGGGAAGGAAACAGGTCAGAGGAGTAGGGGGTTAGCAAATGTCCAATATTTTAGCGGTAGATGATGATAAGGCTATTTTGGATTTGATTGAAAACATACTAAGTAAAAGCAATCATTTTGTTAAGAAAATAGATAAACCCGAAAAGGTTCTGTCTGAAGATTTAAGTTTCTATCATTTAATAATTCTAGATATAATGATGCCTGAAATTGATGGGTTTCAATTATGTTCAAAGATAAGGACACAAGTGGATTCTCCCATTTTGTTTCTTACAGCAAAAACAGATGAGGCAGATATAATTAGGGGCCTAGGGCTGGGTGCAGATGATTACTTAACTAAACCCTTTGGAGTTCAGGAGCTTCGTGCAAGGGTAGATGCCCATATTAGAAGGGAAAAGAGAGAAAAGCTTAATTACATAAATATAGGTGATGTTAGACTCCAGCTATCCGGTAAAGAATGTTTCGTAACAGATAACAAGGTAGCTCTAACTAAAAGTGAATATGAAATAAGTGAGTATTTAGCCCTTAATAGAGGTCAAATTTTTTCTAAGGAACAAATTTTTGAAGCCGCTCTTGGTTTTGAAAAGGAAAGCTTCT
>JAAYFX010000156.1 GCA_012728025.1 Clostridiales bacterium | reverse complement strand
GACTCACATAGTAATCCAGCCCGAAAACACTGCTTGCACCGAACATCAGGGCAACAGCCCCCACAAGCATCCAGAAGCTTGTCATATAAAGTCCTGTGGTGCTCATGAACATCAGCAGCAAGATTATGGAAAAGGCAGCGGAGAAGGTTGTGAACAGGCCGCCTATCATGGAAAGGCCAATGAGTATTTCAAGGCAGACAATAGAAATCTGCATAAAAAGCTGAAGCCCCTGCCTTGGCACAATAACCCTGTCCACAAAGAGGTTCATAAGCGGTACATCAAGCTTAAAGGCAAAATCCGCAAGCTCGGACTGGGCAAGCTCCTTGCCGCTTACAAAAATCATTTTAAAAAGCCCGAAGATGTTCCAGTTAAAAATAAGCTGGCCTGCCCCGTCGCCAGCGGCTCCCGTAGCGGCTGAAACGGCATCCGTTGCTCCGGAAACCCCGTCTCCCGCTCCGATAATCGACTGGAACCAAGCGGAGGCTCCGCCGAAAAAGCCCTCAAGCTTTGGCTCTTTTAGCCAGTCCTGCATGATTTTCATAACACCTTCATATACCCAAACAAGACCCAGCCACAAGCGCAGGGGCAAAAGCATGAAGGTAGGGGAGCGGTTTGAAAAATGCCCGCCCACGAAGCTTCTTTTGTTTCGTATGGTGAAAAACTCGTGCTTCATATAACTGAAAACCTTGTTCCAGCCGAGAACCTGAACAAAATAAACAATGTTGATAAAGTGCTTAACGAACATGGCAAAAAACGAGGCAAGATTAATCTGAAACTTATCTGTCCCCACCCTTGCCTGACCGTAACGCCCGCCGACACAGACCATAACCCCGTGGAACTTCGGAGCATACTTTTCCATTTCGCCTTTGCTGCTTAGGCTGTGATAAATGTTTTGCGCAACGGTGTGGGCGCTTTGCTCGCAGTTTTCCACCATCTGGGGAACGGGAGAATCTGCCCCCTCGGGTACAAAAAAGATATTATCTCCGGCTATATAAACACAGTCGTTAGCCACAGAGCGCAGATATTCGTCTGTTTCAAGCCTGCCCCTGTTGCGGTTTGGCAAAACGGCACCTGCCTTTGCCGCAGCTTCAGAAGCTTCAATCCCCGCCACCCAGATTACCGTTGCCGCCTCATGGCGAAAAGTCTGACCTCCACAGTCAAGCTCTATAAAATCTTTGCCGATTTCCGTAACCTTGTGACCCAAAAGAACATCAACACCCATTTTTTCCAAACGGCGCTGAATTTTGCTTGAAAGCTTTTCAGGCAGGGTGGGGACAACACGAGACAGGACATCAACATTCACAAGGGAAACCTCGTGGGGGTCAATTTCAAAACGCTGGCATAAAAATGGCACATATTCCGCCAGCTCACCTATCATTTCAACACCGGTGAAGCCCGCACCAACCACATAAAAGCTAAGAAGCCTTTTTCTCTCCTTGGGGTCTGTTGCAACGCTTGCCTGCCTAAAGCAGTTTAGGATGCGCTCTTTAAGCCTTACCGCATCCTCATATGACCACAGGGTATAGCTATGCTCCTCGGCACCTTTTGCCCCGAAATAGCTTGGGCGGGAGCCTGCCGCAATTACCAGATAGTCATATTCGTAGTTTTCTTTTTCTCCGCAGACCAACTTTTTGTCAAAGTCGAAGGAGGTGACAAGGTCGTGGACAAAGCTGACGGGTCTGCCCGCAAAAACCTTTTCATAGCTTATGCGGATGCTATCCTCCTCAACCCGCCCCGCCGCAACCTCGTGCAGTTCTGTAAGCATTGTGTGGAAGGGGTTTTTATCTATCAGCCTTATGCTGACCTCTGTTTCTTTTTTAAGCTTTTTCGCAAGCTTTTTTGCGGTGAGGATACCGGCATATCCCCCGCCTACAATAACAATATTTTTCATAGCACCTCTTTTTTCACGATAAATGGCTTATAAGTTTTCGTATAATGCGAAAGATATAAATTTCTTGTGAAATTTGGCTACAATTTTCGACAATTTTACCATGAGCATATCCTTAAAGTCAATAGTATTTATTACTGTTTATGCTCCTTTAGGAAAGACTTTCGTCGGGGCTTGAAACTTAATTTATCCATGGCGGAGGCTTTCCCATGCTTTAGAGCAATAAAGGGCATTTAATTTACAATGTTTTTATATTATGACCGCATTTGTTTTTAAAATTTCACAAAACAGCTATCTATAAAAGAAAACTCAAGTTCAGGGCTGGATTTAAGCGCAAAAAACCCGCAAATTGTTGAAAAATCAGCAATTTGCGGGTTTTTTGGCACGCCCTAAGAGATTCGAACTCCTGACCTTCTGGTCCGTAGCCAGACGCTCTATCCAGCTGAGCTAAGGGCGCATTTCCCACGCATTAGTCATGCCCGAGTATAATAGCACAAGCTGGAGGCAAATGCAAGCCCTTTTATTCAAAATATTAGGATTTTCTTTTTTGGGCAAAAGCCCCTTCACATGGAGATGGCTTCTCCGATATTCTCAACAATATCCCCCATGGTTTTTAGCGCCCGACTGACTACGCTCTTTTTCTTAGTGCTTTTAATAGGTGTAGGAACGGCCATGCCAATGGCCGAGCCAAGGACAAGACCAACACCAATGCCTTTGACAAAGTTCGTAGAATTCATGCAAAAATCTCCTTTCAAATTTGATTTCGACCTTAGTATGCGCATACTAGGTAAAGTTTATGAATTAGTTTGCACATATACCGGCTTGCGTGTTATAATATAAGATGAAACTTTGACGGGATTTTGACAATAATGTAAAAAAACCATCATATATACCCTCGAAAGGAAAACGAAAAATGACTGTCAACATTCTGGCGGTGGGGGATGTCTGTGGAAAGCCCGGACTGGACTTTTTGCGGGGCAATCTTCACGCCCTTAAAAAACACTATAAAATAGACTTTACCGTAATCAACGGGGAAAATGCCAATGTTGTGGGGATAACTCCTGCTCAGGCCGAGGAGATACTGGCATTTGGGGCGGATGTGGTTACTTTGGGCAACCACACATGGTCCCGTTGGGAGATGAAAGAATATCTTGACAACAGCTCCAATGTTCTGCGGCCAGCCAACTTTGCCCTTTGCTGTCCGGGGTTTGGACATGGAGTTTACAAGACAGACTTTGGCGATATAGCCGTTATAAATCTTATGGGCCGCTTTACCTTAGACTCCAATACAGATAATCCCTTCTATGTGGCCGACGATATATTATCCTCTCTGGATACAAAGCTTATACTTGTGGATTTTCACGCCGAGGCCACCAGCGAAAAAACCGCCATGGGTTTTTACCTTGACGGCAGGGTTTCGGCTGTTTGGGGAACGCACACACACGTGCAAACTTCGGACGCTGCTGTTC
>JAAYFX010000155.1 GCA_012728025.1 Clostridiales bacterium | reverse complement strand
GGTTATGCCAACTGCGGCAAAAACAACGGCAAAGTTACCCTCGGTTCCCAAAACCTTGGCCTGACGTGCTATCTGGGCGGCAAGCTGGGCATGGGGAAGTCCGGAAGCTGAAAATATGGGCAGCTTTTGTCCTCTAACCAAAGTGTTAAGCCCGTCTATGGCGGAAACTCCCGTCTGTATAAATTCGTTTGGGTAGTTTCTTGCGGCGGGGTTCATGGGAAGGCCGTTTATGTCACGGTAGGCATCGGCAAGAATTTCCGGCCCTCCGTCCATGGGTCTGCCCAATCCATCAAAAACCCTACCCAGCATATCCTCGGAAACGGCAAGCTGGAGGGTGTGCCCCAAAAAGCGCACCTTACTTTCCTTAAGGTTTATGCCGGCGGCATTTTCAAAAAGCTGAACAACAGCCTTTGACCCGTCAACCTCCAGCACCTTACAACGGCGTATTTCACCGTTTGAAAGTTCAATCTCCGCAAGCTCGTCATAGGTGACGCCCTCAACGTTTTCAACTATCATAAGGGGGCTTGCGACTTCTCTAATCGTTTTATATTCTCTAATCACAGCTCGCCGCCCTCCTCTGAAATTTCATTTATTTGCTGCTTCATTTCCTCGGAAATATCAGCATAGACCTTAGCATATTCTTCATCGGGAACGCCTTTCGCCCTGCCTATCCTTGCCCGCACAGGAATATCAAGAAGCCTTGGCAGCTCAACCCCCTGCTCCATGGCGCTGCGGCATAAAAGGTCGTAGTCCAGAATAATCTGCAAAAGCTGGGCCTGCCTGTCATAAGAAGAATAGCTGTCTATATCCACAAAGGCATTTTGCTGGAGAAAGTCCTCCCGCAGCATTCTTGCCGTTTCAAGGGTAAGCTTATCTGCATCGGATAAAGTGTCCTGACCGACAAGCCTAACAATTTCCTGAAGGTTTGCCTCTTCTTGAAGAAGCTCCATGGTTCTATCCCGATTTTTCATAAATTGGGGGCCCATCTCATTATCGTACCAAGGCTTTAGGCTGTCTATATACAAAGAGTATGAGTTTAGCCAGTTTATAGCTGGAAAATGCCTTGCATAGGCAAGAGACGAATCCAGACCCCAGAAAACCTTGACTATACGCATGGTGGCCTGTGAAACAGGCTCCGAAGTGTCGCCACCAGGGGGTGAAACAGCGCCAATGGCCGTAAGGCTTCCCCGCCGCTTATCCGCACCTAGACATTCAACAACTCCTGCCCGCTCATAAAACTGGGCAAGGCGAGAGGCAAGATAGGCAGGATAACCTTCTTCACCGGGCATTTCTTCAAGTCTGCCAGACATTTCACGCAGAGCCTCGGCCCACCTTGAGGTGGAGTCTGCTATAACAGCAACGTCATAGCCCATATCACGAAAATACTCGGCTATGGTTATTCCCGTATATATTGATGCCTCACGAGCTGCAACAGGCATATCCGAAGTGTTTGCAATAAGCACAGTGCGCTTCATAAGAGGCTCGCCGCTTTTTGGGTCACGCAGCTCGGGAAACTCCATCAAAACGTCCGTCATTTCGTTGCCCCGCTCGCCGCAGCCTATATACACAACAACGTCAACATCAGACCACTTTGCAAGCTGGTGCTGAACAACTGTTTTTCCGCTGCCGAAAGGCCCCGGCACAGCGGCTGTGCCGCCCTTTGCCAGAGGGAAAAGCGTATCTATAACACGCTGTCCGCTGCTGAGAGGTTTGTCCGGTACAAACTTTTTGCCATATGGTCTGTTTATTCTGACAGGCCATTTCTGCATAAGGCTAAGCTTGTGATTTTCGCCCTTGTCGTCCTTTAAAAGGCAGACGGTGTCCTCCACTGTGTAACTTCCGGCCTGAATGGAAACAACAGTGCCGCTTATTCCGGGGGGTACCATTATTTTGTGGAGGATTGCAGTAGTCTCCTGAACCGTTCCTATAATATCTCCCGATATAAGCTTGTCGCCCGCCTGAGCTGTGGGAACAAACTCCCAAAGCTTTTTACGGTTAAGGGCAGGGATGGAAACATCTCTTGATATTGTGTGCCCCATAAGCTCCCTTATTTCCTGTAAGGGGCGCTGTATGCCGTCGTATATGCCGTCTAGCATCCCCGGCCCAAGCTCGACGGAAAGGGGGCTGCCCGTGGTTTCCACAGAAACTCCGGGGCCAAGCCCCGATGTTTCCTCATATACTTGTATGGAAGCGCTGTCCCCTGTCATGTTGAGTATCTCGCCGATAAGCCTTTGCTCACCCACTCGAACAACGTCCGATACGTTCGCATCTGAAAGTCCGGTCGCCACCACCAGCGGGCCGGACACCTTGGTAACTTTTCCGCTCATTTGCATACCTTCCTTCGTTATTAAAGGATGTCGCTGCCCACGGCACGTTCAACAGCCGACTTTAGGGCAGATTGTCCCAGTCCAAGAGAGCCTTCCCTGCCCGGTATCAAAATGATAGTGGGGGAAATGCTGTTTTTGAACTTATCTATTTCAGCGGAGAGAGCTATGGACAGCCCCTCCTCAATATATATGACTGCATAGTCAGACCCGACCTTGGTAAGCTTTTTAAAGGTGGCAAGAGCCTCCTCCCCGTCAGACACGGGGAAGGCAACAAGACCCAGGGCCTTAAAGCCCATGACAGTTTCCCTGCCGCCGATAACAGCTATTTTATACATTTAGGCCACCCAGCCTTTCCCTTATGCCGGCAGGTTCAAGACCGGCAAGCTTAGCCCTTAAGATTACCCTAACGGCAGACACTTCGTTTTCCAAAGCGGTGATATAGCCTATAACTGGCTTTGCCCCAAAAATCTGGCTGCTCGCCTTTTCTGAAAAGCTTCCCGCAACGGTCTTTAAAGCCTGCTCAAACTCTGTTATAGGGCCTTCATGAGCGGCTTCTTCACCCAACTGGGCAGCCTTTTTGTATGGACTATCCTGATACAGCTTTGAAAGGGGCTCACCGGAGGAAAGCATGTCCATAACTTCCGAAATGTCAATGTTGCCGCCGGGTATCAAAGCCTTTTCTATCTGGGATAAGTTTCCGCCGGAGCGCTGTGTTCTAACAATGGCGGAAAGATTCACAGCGTCAATTTCAAGTTTGGCATACTCCAGCAAAAAGCTTGTAGAAAGCTTCGAGGCAATACTAAGAAGTTCGGCAAAATACGCCTTATCCAGCACAAAATCCGAAAGTCTGGGGCTTTCCGTGCGCATTAAAACGCCCCTAGCCTCGAAAACGGCCTCGCCTAACTTCCCGGGGATATCCCCTTTTTCCTCGCTTTGATATGCCTCCTCAAGCTTCTTGGCAGAAAGCCTGCCAAGTCCGGACATAAGGTGTTCATACTCCACATCCGCACTTTCGGATTTTATTAAAACCTTGGCATTGTGATAGTCGTATTTAAGGCGAAAGGCATCCAGTATGCCCTTTTCAGGCAGGAGAGGTTCTATTTCGGAAAATGCCGCTTCCAGATGATTTATAAGAGCCTTTTCCATTTCTGCGGCCTTCATTTTGGACATGTCCTCGTAGCCGCACTCGTAAAGGGTTCTTGCCGCCTCGCTAAAGCCATCGGCCTCTATCATGCGGCTCATTTTATCACGGGAGAGCATTTTTGTCTCACGTGCGCTGAGCCTTGCGGACAAATAAAGATAATCCGCCTCTTTTACTTTTGACCTTGTCAAGTGCTGTCCTCCTTGCCGCTTTATTTAATGCAGATATCCCTTAATCGGAAAATAGTATTTCCGCAATGGGCCCTGCCAGAGAGTCCCTGGAAAGCTCAATCAGCTTAGAGACGCTGCAATTTACCTCGATATCGCCCTGCCTTACAATAAGACCGCCTGTAAAGCTTCCCGTATCCTCGGATACTGTAAGAGCCGGCTGCATTCCGCGCTTTTTCAAAATATCATTGGCGGCT
>JAAYFX010000154.1 GCA_012728025.1 Clostridiales bacterium | reverse complement strand
GAATTTTTATGGAAAAAGCTCAGCTTCTTTACGAAGGTAAGGCAAAAAAGGTCTATGCTACCAGTGATGAAAACCTTTGCATAGTCTCATACAAAGACGATGCCACAGCCTTTAACGGCGAGAAAAAAGGTACGATACTGGGCAAGGGGGCTATAAACAACCGCCTTACTAACCGCCTTATGAGATTTTTGGAGGAAAAAGGCATACCCACCCATTTTGTAAAAGAGCTTTCAGAGCGGGAAACCCTTGTAAAAAAGGTTTCTATAATTCCCCTTGAAGTGATAGTGCGCAATATCTCCGCCGGAAGCTTTGCAAAGCGCTTCGGTGTTTCTGAGGGCATACGTTTTAAATCCCCCACTGTTGAATTTTCCTATAAAAATGACGAGCTGGGTGACCCTCTTATGAACTCCTACCATGCCATGGCTCTGGAGCTTGCCACTGCCGAGGAAATCTCCACCCTCGAAAAATATGCTTTTTCCATAAACACTTTTCTTTCCGAGTTTATGCTCTCCCACGAGCTTGTTCTTGTGGATTTTAAGCTGGAGTTTGGGAAAACTCCGGAAGGGAACATTGTTCTTGCTGACGAAATTTCCCCCGACACCTGCAGGCTTTGGGATGTTCACACCGGAGAAAAGCTTGATAAAGACCGCTTCCGCCGTGATATGGGCGGTGTTGAAGATGCCTATAACGAGGTAATGAAGCGTCTTTTGGGGGATACGAAATAATGGCTATTCATGAAGAATGCGGCGTTTTCGGTATATACAGCCCCAATACCTGTGATGTGGCCGCAACAGTTTATTATGGTCTTTTTGCTCTCCAGCACCGAGGTCAAGAAAGTTGCGGGATTGTGGTATCTGATGATGGGGTTTTCACTTCTTTTAAAGATGCGGGGCTTGTAGGTGATATTTTTACCCCCTCTGTTATGTCCCGTTTTCCACAGGGGAACATGGCCATTGGCCATTGCCGTTACGGAAGCGCCGGAACCGGCGATAGGATTAATGCCCAGCCCCTTGTTATTAATCATATAAAGGGTCAGATGGCCCTTGCCCATAATGGCAGCCTTATAAACTCCACCCAGCTTCGGGAAGAGCTTGAAATGCAAGGCAGCATTTTCCATACAACTACCGACAGCGAGGTTATTTCGTATATTATAACCAAGGAGCGCATTGGCACATCAACTATTGAAGATGCTGTCAATAAGGCCATGACAAAGCTTAAGGGCGCCTATTCCCTTGTTATCATGTCCCCCACAAAGCTTATTGCCGCAAGGGATGAGCATGGCTTTCGCCCCCTTTGCTATGGTAAAACTCCCGAGGGAGACTATGTTGTGGCTTCCGAAAGCTGTGCCTTAACAGCCGTCGGCGCAAGTCTTGTGCGTGACCTTCTCCCTGGTGAAATCATAGTTTTTGATAAAAACGGCCCTCGCTCCATAAAAGACCATTGCGGGAAAAAAGATATGTCCCTGTGCGTATTTGAGTTTATTTATTTTGCCAGACCCGATTCTGTCATAGAAGGTTGCTCTGTCCATGCAGCCAGACTTCGAGCCGGAGCATTTCTTGCGCTGGAGCATCCCGTTCAGGCGGATGTTGTGGTTGGTGTGCCGGATAGCGGAATAGACGCCGCCATCGGTTTTTCTCGCCAAAGCGGCATCCCCTACGGCATTGGGCTTATTAAAAACCGCTATATTGGCAGAACATTTATCTCAGCCGGTCAGAAATCCAGAGAAGATAAGGTTAGAATAAAGCTAAATCCCGTTGCGGAAACCTTTGCCGGAAAAAGAGTCGTCCTAATAGACGACTCCATAGTTCGGGGCACTACCTGCGCTCTTATGGTGGGCCTTTTGCGTGAAGCCGGAGCAAAGGAAATTCATCTTCGCATATCGGCTCCCCCCTTCTTAAATCCCTGTTATTACGGAACGGATATAGACAGCCGTGACAAGCTTATAGCCTGTAATCACAGCCTTGAGGAAATAACAAAGATTGCAGGTGCAGACTCTCTTGGTTACCTCAGTGTGGATAATGTGCGAAAGCTTGCGGACAAGCCAGCAAATCTGGGCTTTTGCGCCGCCTGCTTTGACGGGAAGTATCCCACGGAAGTGCCCACAGGGCCGTGTAAAAGAAAGTTTGAAACCAAAATAAGCGAAAGGTGCGTGAAGCTGTGAAAAGTTATTCCGAAAGCTATAAAGATGCCGGAGTTGATATAACAGCGGGCTATAAGGCAGTGGAGCTTATGAAAAGTCATATTGCCCGAACCATGGTGGAGAAAAACCTTCCTGACATTGGCGGCTTTGGCGGGCTTTTTGAGCTGGATTTAAAGGATACTCCAAATCCCGTTTTGGTAAGCGGAACTGACGGTGTGGGCACAAAGCTTAAGCTTGCCTTTATTATGGATAAGCACGATACCATTGGCATAGACTGCGTTGCAATGTGCGCAAACGATGTAATCTGCTGTGGTGCAAAACCGCTTTTCTTCCTTGATTATATTGCCTGCGGAAAAAATATCCCTGAGAAGATGGCAGAAATCGTCTCCGGTGTAGCCGAGGGCTGCGTCCAGTCCGGCTGTGCTTTAATTGGCGGGGAAACTGCCGAAATGCCGGGGTTTTACCCTGAAAGCGAATATGACCTTGCCGGCTTTTGTGTTGGTATTGCGGATAAGTCAAGGCTTCTTGATAAAAGCAAGGTCAGCGAGGGTGACCTTATAATTGCCCTGCCCTCCAGCGGTGTTCACAGCAACGGCTTTAGCCTTGTGCGCAAGGTTTTTGACCTTGAAAACACTGATATAACTTCCCCCTTGGAGGCTCTTGAGGGAAAAAGCCTTGGGGAAACTCTGCTTGCCCCCACAAAAATTTATGTTCAGCCTATGCTTTCCTTGTTTGACTCTATAACCGTAAAATCAGTTTCCCACATAACCGGCGGAGGCTTTTTTGAGAATATTCCACGCAGTCTGCCCAAGGGCTTCAGCGCCCATATAGACAGCAGCGCTCTTAAAATACCGCCCATTTTTAATTATATAATGGAAAAAGGCAGCATCTCACAGCGGGATATGTTCAACACATTTAACATGGGCGTTGGAATGTGTTTTATTGTCTCACCTGCCGACGGAGAAAAGGCTCTTGAACTTTTGGCTGAAAGCGGAGAGGAAGCCTATGTCATGGGTAAGGTCGTCGCATCAGAGGAAGGTGTTGTGCTATGCTGAAAATGCCCATAGCGGTTTTGGTTTCCGGCGGCGGCACAAATCTTCAGGCTCTTATCGATGCCGAAAAGGAAGGCAGGCTGAAAAGCGGCAAACTCTCTCTTGTAATTTCCAGTAAAGAGGATGCCTTTGCCCTAAAACGGGCGGAAAATGCCGGTATAAAAACCCTTTGTCTTCCCCTTAAGAATTTTGCAGAAAGAGCCGATTTTGAAGCTGTCCTACAAAAAGCTCTAACGGAAAACCAAATTGGCCTTGTGGTGCTGGCTGGCTTTATGTGCATTTTATCTGAAAGCTTTACCTCACGCTGGGAAAAACGCATCATAAACGTGCACCCCTCCCTTATTCCTGCCTTTTGCGGTGAGGGTTTTTTCGGACTGCGGGTTCATAAGGCAGCCTTGGAAAAAGGGGTTAAGTTAAGTGGAGCAACAGTGCATTATGTAAACCATATTCCCGACGGCGGCGAGATAATTCTTCAAAAATCTGTGCCTGTATATAAAAATGACAATCCGGAAAGTCTGCAAAAACGGGTTATGGAAAAAGCCGAGTGGATAATCCTGCCCCGAGCGGCAGAGATGGTATCAAAAAAATTACTTAAGGAGGCCAAGGGGCATGAAGGATAAGTCATCACTTTCACAGCTTCTTTCTGAAAACTCTTACCCCGGCAGGGGTATCTTAATAGGCAAATCAGAAAACGGCAAAAATGCCGTATGCGCATATTTCATCATGGGTCGCAGCGAAAATAGCAGAAACCGCATTTTTCTTCCCCAGACAGGGGGCATACGAACGGAGGCTTTTGACCCAGCAAAAATGACCGACCCCAGCCTTATAATATATTCACCGGTGCGCACCATAGAAAAAAATATTATAGTCACAAACGGTGACCAGACAGATACAATTTATGAGCATATCAGTAGCGGAAAAAGCTTTGAGCAAGCTCTTGAAACACGCACATTCGAGCCCGATGCTCCGAATTTCACCCCACGTATCAGCGGCATTATGTGCATGGAAAAGAATTTTTCATATAAATTGAGCATTCTCAAGGCAGAAGATGCCGAAGGAACTTCCTGCTCTCGTTTTTTCTTTTCTTATGAGCCTAAAAACGGTGCGGGACATTTCATACACACTTACGATAAGGACGGCTCTCCCCTGCCCAGTTTTCAGGGTGAACCGAAAAAGGTTTCAATCCCTAACGGCATAAATGAGCTTTCAGAGCTTATTTGGGATAGCCTTAACGAGGAAAACAAGGTGTCTCTCTATGTGTCTTATGTAAACCTTCAGGATGGAGAAATACAAGAGCGTATAATTAACAAAAATGTGAGGAGGGCATAAAATGACGGAATATGAACTTAAATACGGCTGTAACCCCAACCAAATTCCTGCTAAAATCTTTATGGAAAACGGTAAAAACCTGCCAATTTCCATATTAAACGGCCGCCCCGGATATATTAATCTGCTAGACGCCTTAAACAGTTGGCAATTGGTCAGCGAGCTTACAAAAGCAACGGGGTTATGCAGTGCCGCAAGTTTTAAGCACGTCTCCCCCTCCGGCGCTTCTCTTGGCAATATTATGTCAACTGAACTTAAAAAAGCCTGCTTTGTAGACGACATTGAAGGTATTGATGACAGTCCCCTAGCCTGTGCCTATGCTCGTGCTCGTGGAGTTGACAGAATGAGCAGCTTTGGAGACTGGATTGCCCTGTCCGAGTGCTGTGATAAGGTAACAGCGAGCATCATAGCTCGTGAGGTTTCAGATGGAGTAATCGCACCGGACTATTCCCCCGAAGCTTTGGAGATTTTAAAGGCAAAGAAAAAAGGTGCTTATAATGTTATAAAAATAGACTCCGACTACATTCCGGAAAAACAAGAGATAAAGCAGGTTTTTGGCATAAGCTTTGAGCAGGGCAGAAACGATTTTGAAATAAGCTCTAAGCTTCTTGAAAATGTTGTTACGGGAAACTCTGCTTTACCGGAGTCTGCTAAGCATGACCTAATTGTCAGCCTTATAACTTTAAAATACACCCAGTCGAACTCCGTTTGCTATGCCGTTAATGGTCAGACCATAGGTGTGGGAGCAGGACAGCAAAGCCGCATTCACTGCACACGGCTTGCAGGCGGGAAGGCCGATAATTGGCATCTTCGCCAAAGCCATAAAGTTTTGGAGCTTCCCTTTCTGCCTGAGCTGCCACGCTCTGCCCGTGACAACGTCATTGACGTATACATTTCAGAGGACTTCGAGGATGTTATCGGTGAGAAGGCTTGGCGTAGCTTTTTCACCCAGCAGCCTGAAAAACTGACCTTCGACGAAAAGCGCAGCTATCTTTCAAAAATTAAAGGCGTATCATTAGGCAGTGACGCCTTCTTCCCCTTTGACGATAACATTATAAGAGCTTCACGCAGCGGGGTTTCCTTTATTGCCCAGCCAGGGGGTAGCGTACGTGACGAGGATGTAATTTCTAAATGCAAGGAGCTTGACATTGCCATGTGCTTTACGGGCCTGCGGCTTTTTCACCACTAGGCTTTTGTTGATAGTTCGGTTAACATAATCTAGGAGGCATCTATGAAAATAATGGTTGTTGGCGGCGGTGGTCGTGAACACACAATAGTAAAAAAACTTAAGGAAAGTCCTAAGGTTGACATAATATACGCACTTCCCGGCAATGGCGGAATAGCCGCCGAAGCCATTTGTGTTGATATTGGCGCTAAAGATATTCCGGCGATTGTGGACTTTGCAAAACAAAAAGCCATAGACCTTGCCGTTGTAGCGCCGGATGACCCCCTTGTACTTGGCGCAGTGGATGAGCTTGAAAAAGCAGGCATTCCCTGCTTTGGCCCCAATAAATCTGCGGCAATTATTGAAGGCAGTAAGGTTTTTTCTAAAAACTTTATGAAAAAATATGGTATCCCAACAGCAAAATATGAGTTTTTTTCCGATTTGGAAAAAGCCTTGGATTACCTTAATGATTGTCCCTACCCCACAGTTATAAAGGCCGACGGTCTGGCTTTAGGCAAGGGTGTTATCATTGCCGAAACTGCCGAAGAAGGGAAAAAAGCACTTATATCTATAATGCAAGACAAGGTCTTTGGTGAAAGCGGTAATCAGGTGGTTATCGAGGAATTTTTGGAAGGACCAGAGGTATCAGTTCTTTGTTTCACTGACGGGAAGTTCATTTCTCCCATGGTATCCAGCATGGACCACAAGCGGGCCCATGATAATGACGAAGGCCCAAACACCGGCGGAATGGGCGTTATTGCACCCAGCCCTTATTACACCGACAGCATTGCAAAGCAGTGTATGGAGAAAATTTTTCTTCCAACCATAAGCGCTATGAAGGATGAAAACCGTGAGTTTAAAGGCTGCTTATACTTCGGTCTTATGTTAACTAAATCCGGCCCTAAGGTGATAGAGTATAACTGCCGCTTTGGTGACCCTGAAACTCAAGCAGTTTTGCCCCTGCTGGAAAGTGATTTGGTTGACATAATGTTGTCAACTCGTGAGGGTAGACTGGCAGAGCAAAACATTTCCTTTAAAAATGCTGCCTCCTGCTGTCTTGTTATGGCCTCGGGCGGATACCCTGAAAAATATGAAAAGGGAAAGAAAATTTCCCTGCCGGAGTCTCTTCCGGAAGATACAGACATTTATTTTGCCGGCGTAAAGCTTTCTGATGGACAGCTTCTTACATCCGGCGGCCGTGTTCTGGGCATTACTTCGGTTTCAAATGACCTTAAATCAGCGATAGATGCAGCTTATAAAACGGCTGAAAACATTAGCTTTGACGGTGCTTTTTACAGGCGGGACATTGGAGAAAAGGCGCTTAAAGCTTGTAATATAGGGGGTTAAGGCTTGGTTTATAGAGTATTTGTTGAAAAGAAACCCGAGGAAGCTCTTGAGTCAAAGGCTCTTGCGGGGGACCTTCGCAGCTTCCTTGGTATAGACTCTCTTGAGGGCTTGCGAATTGTAAATCGATATGATGTTGAAAACATATCACCGGAGCTTTTTAGTCGTTGTATAACCACTATTTTCTCCGAACCCCAGCTTGATATTGTCTCTGACGAGCTGCGGGATACTGAGGGTGCAAAGGTTTTCGCCGTAGAGTTTCTGCCCGGTCAGTTTGACCAAAGGGCCGATAGCGCAGAACAATGCATCCAGTTTGTCTCCATGGGGGAAAGACCATGTGTTCGCTCTGCTAAGGTTTACGTAATCTATGGCAACATTAGCGAAGATGAGCTTGATGAAATTAAGCGTTACATTGTTAATCCTGTGGAATGCAGACTGGCGTCCATGGAGGTTCCCAAAACTTTAAATATAAATTATGTAAACTCATCTACTATTGCTTTCATAGATGGATTTTGCAATATGGATTTAAAAGAGCTATTAGTTTTTTTAAATTCTTACTCTCTTTCCATGGAAATGGATGATTTGGTCTTTTGCCAAAATTATTTTAAAGAAGAAGGCCGTGAGCCGACTCTTACGGAAATTAAGCTTATTGATACCTATTGGTCTGACCACTGCCGGCACACCACCTTTAACACAATTATAGACAGTGTCAGCTTTGAGGATAAAACCATTGGCGAGGCATGGGACAGATACCTTGCCCTTCGTGAAAAGCTTTCCAGAACAAAACCCATCTGCTTAATGGATATAGCAACAATTGTGGCAAGTCAGCTTAAGGCAGAAGGTAAGTTATGTAAACTTGATGAAAGTGAAGAAATCAACGCTTGCACCGTTAAAATCGATGTGAAAACCGAAGCAGGCGTTGAAAAATGGCTTCTGCTTTTCAAAAACGAAACCCACAACCACCCAACGGAAATTGAGCCTTTTGGCGGGGCCGCTACCTGCATTGGCGGCGCTATACGTGACCCTTTGTCCGGCAGGGCTTATGTTTATGCCGCTATGCGTATTTCGGGCGCTTCTGACCCCACCGTAGACATATCCGAAACCCTTGAGGGCAAGCTTCCCCAGAGAAAGCTTGTTTCAACCGCTGCCGCCGGCTACTCCAGCTATGGCAATCAGATAGGTGTTGCCACAGGAATGGTTGAGGAAATATATCATTCCGGTTATGCCGCAAAGCATATGGAGCTAGGCGCTGTAATCGCTGCGGCTCCTAAAGAAAATGTTCGACGTGAAAAGCCGGAGTCGGGGGATTTAGTTCTGCTTATAGGCGGCAGAACCGGCCGTGACGGTTGCGGCGGCGCCACCGGCAGCTCTAAGGCCCACGACCTTACAAGCCTTGAAACCTGCGGAGCAGAGGTTCAAAAGGGCAACGCCCCCGAGGAGAGAAAAATCCAGCGTCTTTTCCGAAACCCAGAGGCTGCCCGCCTTATAAAACGCTGTAATGATTTTGGTGCCGGAGGCGTTTCTGTTGCCATTGGCGAGCTTGCCGACGGACTTGAAATCGACCTTGATTTAGTGCCGAAAAAATACGAGGGCTTAGACGGCACAGAGCTTGCAATTTCTGAGTCCCAAGAGCGTATGGCTGTGGTGATTAATAAAAATTATGTAAACCGTTTTTTAGAACTTGCCGAAAGTGAAAATCTTGAAGCCACAGTTGTTGCCAAAGTTACAGAGTCTCCCCGTATGGTAATGCTCTGGAAGGGGCAGACAATCGCTGACCTCTCTCGTGAGTTTTTGGATAGCGGAGGCGCAAAAAAGCATATAAATATTGCGGCAGCAACTCCCATGGATTTTGAAAAAGCCCTTCCCTCTGACTTTGAAACAGGTATGCGTGAAACCTTATCGGACCTTAACGTCTGCTCAAAGCAGGGTCTATCCGAGCGTTTTGACTCCACCATAGGTGCGGGCAGTGTGCTGATGCCCTTTGGCGGTAAAAATCAGAAAACCCCCATACAGGCCATGGTTCATAAAATCTCCCGTGAAAAGGGCGATACCTCCACCTGTTCCTTTATGTCTTGGGGTTTTAATCCCAAAATTTCCGAAAAAAGTCCTTACCATGGAGCTTATCTTGCTGTGGTTGAAAGCATTTCTAAGCTTATTGCTGCCGGCTGTCCATATAAAGACCTTTATCTTAGCCTTCAGGAGTATTTTGAAAAGCCTTTGGATGACCCAAAGCGCTGGGGTAAGCCACTTTCAGCTCTCTTGGGTGCCTTTGCCGCCCAGCAGGACTTGGGGGTTGCTGCCATTGGCGGCAAAGACTCTATGAGCGGCAGCTTTGAAAAGCTTGACGTGCCGCCGACCCTTGTTTCCTTCGCTGTGGGAACAGGCGATATAGAAAATGTCCTCTCTCCCGAATTTAAGGAAACGGGCAGCTATGTTTGCCTTTTAGAGCCTGAATATAATGATGGACTCCCCGTTTCATCATCTCTTATAAAAAACTTTGAAACCATAGCAGAGCTAAACACTGCCGGAAAGCTTCGGGCGGTTTACACCCCTACCTATGGGGCTGTGGCAGAGGCTATATTTAAAATGTGTATTGGAAACGGCCTTGGCTTTTGCTATGATGAAGCTATTGGGCTAACAACACTTTTTTCCCACCGCTACGGCAGCTTTATACTAGAGCTTTCAGATTGTGAGCCTGTGGGCCTGCTTCTTGGCAAAACCCAGAAGCTTCCTGAAATAAGCTTTGATAAGACTAAACTTTGCATAAAAGAACTTATGAAAATTTACGTGGGAAGGCTGGAGGGCGTTTATCCCAGCAAAACCCCCGAGAGCAAACTTCCCTGCCCAAGCTTTGACTATTTCAGCAAAACACAGCTTAAGCCACGCAAGCCCTTTGCTCG
>JAAYFX010000013.1 GCA_012728025.1 Clostridiales bacterium | reverse complement strand
TGTCCAACGCCGGCGGCGCTTGGGATAATGCCAAAAAGTACATAGAAGCCGGAAACCATGGCGGAAAAGGCTCTGAACAGCACAAGGCCGCCGTTGTAGGTGACACCGTTGGTGACCCCTTCAAAGACACCTCCGGTCCTTCACTTAACATTCTCATAAAGCTCTGTGCCACTGTTTCCATAGTTTTCAGCGGCCTTATTGTGAGCTACAATCTCTTTAAGTTCATATTTTAGTCAGCGTAAAAGCCCGACCTTGTGTCGGGCTTTTTTGCCGCAAGGTTCAGCGCGATAAAAGTTCTGAAAATTATCATAGAGATTGTTTTAAATTGATGCCACCCTTGAGATTAAGAAAGTAAGGGCTTCGGAAAGAAACTTTCCGTAGCCCTTAAAGTTTTATTTTCTCACCGACAGCTTGCTTATTTATATGAAGCTGCCTTGCATTGTCTGGATTAGAAAAACTTTTCTGTACAGATGTATCATTGAACAGGGCCTATTTCCCTGCGTTCATAGAGAGGTAGGCATTTATAAAGCCGTCTATATCCCCATCCATAACGGCGCTTATGTTGCCGTTTTCATAGTTTGTCCTATGGTCTTTCGCCAAGGTGTAGGGCATGAAAACATAAGAGCGTATCTGGCTGCCCCATTCAATCTTCATTTGCACCCCCTTTATGTCCTCAACCCTTTCCAAATGCTGACGCTCTTTTATCTCAGCCAAGCGTGAGCGGAGCATACTCATGGCATAATCACGATTCTGATGTTGGCTGCGCTCTGTCTGGCAGGAGACGACTATGCCGCTGGGTATGTGGGTTATGCGTATGGCGCTTTCGGTTTTGTTAACGTGCTGGCCACCTGCGCCGGAGGAGCGATAGGTATCCACCTTCAAATCATCGGGGCGTATCTCGATTGCACCCTCATCTTCTATTTGAGGCATAACCTCTACTGCGGCAAAGCTTGTATGCCTTCTGCCGGAGGAATCGAAGGGAGAAATACGCACTAGACGGTGTATGCCATTTTCGCTTTTTAAGTAGCCGTAGGCGTTTTCCCCGTCTATTGCCACCGTTGCGCTTTTAAGTCCCGCTTCTTCCCCATCCAAATAATCTAAAACCTTGAAGTCAAAGCCGTGGCGCTCTGCCCAGCGCTGATACATACGGTATAGCATCTGTGCCCAGTCCTGAGCCTCTGTGCCTCCGGCTCCGGCATGAAGAGAAATCATAGCCCCGCAGGAGTCGTATTCGCCGGAAAGCAGAGTTGTTAGATTTGCCTCCTCCAGCTTTTCCTCAAAGCTTGTAAAGCCGGATTTAAGCTCGTCCAAAAGTGAGTCATCGTTTTCTTCCAAAGCCATTTCGCAAATGGTGTAAAGGTCGTCAAAATCAGTCTCAAGCTTCTTATACCCGTCACATTTAGCCTTTTGCCATTTTATCTGCTTCATCACCTTTTGAGAGTTTTCAAGGTCATCCCAAAAACCGTCTTTTTCTGTTTCTGCCTCCAGCTCCGAAAGCTCCTTTTTTGCCTCATCAAGTTTAAGGGCCTCCCCCAAAGCTTGAAGCTTTGGCTTAAGGCCGCCAAGTTTCACCTTATATTCTTCAAACTCAAGCATAGTTTTAACCATTCCTTTCAATCCGGCTCCTGAGGCAATCCCGCCCAGTCGGATAAACACAAAGGGCAAAGCCTTAAGCCTGCCTGCCGAGAGCCTTCGTCAGATAAGCTTTGCAAAACCGGCCCCGCCGACTTATCATAATCGTATCCCAAACAGTATATACAAAAACCAAGCTCTTGTAAATATTTTATAGTCGGGGATTTTTAGAAGAAGGTTAATAAAAGCCTTTTAGCTAAAGGATAGAAAATTTGGCATCAGGACTTTTATTTATATGGATAATTTGTTATAATGTATATGACAAGTGATGGGCTGAATTTTCAGCCTAAAAAATACACAAAGAAAGAGGACGATAATTTTGATACCACACGGTAAGGAGATTAAGGTTTTTTCCGGAAACTCCAATCCCAAGCTTGCCGACGGCATCTGTGAGAAGCTTAATATTGAACTTGGAAAATCTATCTGCACCGCCTTTTCAGACGGAGAAATTTCCATTTCAATAAACGAGCCGGTTCGAGGAGCCGATGTTTTTATAGTTCAGTCCACCTGCGGTCCCGTTAACAACAACCTCATGGAAATGCTGATTATGATAGACGCCATGCGCAGGGCCTCCGCTGGGCGTATAACAGCCGTTATGCCCTATTTCGGCTATGGGCGGCAGGACAGGAAGGCAAAAAGCCGTGACCCCATCTCTGCAAAGCTTGTTGCCAACCTTATCACCAAGGCCGGCGCCGACAGGGTTCTAACCATGGACCTTCATGCTTCTCAAATTCAAGGCTTTTTTGATATTCCTGTGGATAATCTAATGGGCGGGCCTATCTTCTCCAATTACTATATCGATAAGTTTTCCCATGGTTGCGAGGACGCTATTGTGGTCTCTCCCGATGTGGGCAGCGTTGCAAGAGCAAGAAAGTTCTCCCACAAGCTTGGTCTGGGTCTTGCCATAGTGGATAAGCGCCGTGAAAAGGCAAACAGCTCCGAGGTTATGAACATAATCGGCAACGTTGAAGGCAAATGTGTCATATTGCTGGACGATATGGTGGATACCGCAGGAAGTCTTTGCGGTGCAGCCAAAGCTCTGACGGAAATTGGCGGTGCCCGTGAGGTTTATGCCTGTGCCACCCACGGGGTTTTATCCGGTCCGGCCATAGACCGCATAAATGAAAGCTGCATAAAAGAGCTTATATTTTTGGACACCATCCCCTATCCATCAGACAAAAAGTGCGATAAGATAAAATATCTTCCTGTGGATTCTCTGTTTGCGGAAGCAATCGCCAGAGTTTATGAAGAAGTTTCTATTTCCTCACTTTTCGACTGATTATCTTTATCGTATAACTTAAAATATACTACATGCCGCAAAACAGGCAGCTTTTACGGACAAATCCAAGCTTCGGCCTTGGCTTTGTCTAGCCGCCGCTTTTTGTGTTTTTGCGGTGAAAGGACTTTTACAGCGATGTTTTTCAAAGCTAAAAGCGGCGGCGTTTCATGGCTCATCGTATTTTTGGGCAATCCCGGCCCAAAGTATGAAAACACCCGCCACAATGCCGGCTTTATGACGGCAGACATAATCGAAAAGCGTGAGGGCTTTAAAATAAACCGCCTTCGCTTTTCCTCTCTTTCTGCCATCTGCTCTTTGGGCGGGGAAAAGGCCTTGCTTATAAAGCCCCAAACATATATGAACCTTTCGGGAAACTCTGTTTCCTCCGCCGCTTCTTTTTATAAAATCCCTCCGGAGCGCATTATAGTCATCTGCGATGATATGGCTCTGCCTGTGGGCAAGCTGCGAATTCGGGCAAAAGGCTCAAGCGGCGGCCATAATGGTCTTAAAAGCATTATAGCCTGCCTTGGCACGGAAAGCTTCCCCCGTGTCAAGATAGGCATTGGCTCTCCCGAAACCAATGCAGGAGAGGAAGAAGTCATAAACTGGGTTATCGGCCGCTTTTCCCGTGATGAGCTAAGGCTTGTTTCCGCCGCCTGTGAGGCGGCGGCAGACGCTGTGGCCCTGATTATAGAAAGCGGCATTGAAAAGGCTATGAACAGCTTTAACTGACAGCGGGGGTAAAGCCTTCCGCTGTCTTGTAATATGGCAAGAAGAAAAAGCGTTTTATCCCGCTTAGATAAAGGTTGTGATTTGCTATGGACACCATGGAAAAAGACAGGTTTATAAAAAGTTTTTCGGCAGGCAGTGCCATTCGAGCCGGCGAGTTTCTTGGTGCTTTTCCTGACGATAGCGGCACCGTATTTCGTGTTTGGGCGCCGAATGCTGTGGAGGTTTTTGTCGTTGGAGACTGGAACGACTGGCAGCTTTATAAAAACCCCATGAGCTATATAAGCGGCGGCATCTGGCAATGCCATGTGCCAGAGGCAAAAATCCTCCAACACTACAAGTTTGCCATAAGCACAAGAGACGGGCAAGTTCTTTGGAAGGCTGACCCATACGGAATATATGCCCAGCTTCGGCCGGAGAGCGCCTCTCGGCTTTATGACCTTTCCGGCTACGACTGGGGGGATAAGGCATGGATGTCTCGGCGGAAAAGATACAAGATGTATAATCGCCCCTTAAACATCTATGAGCTGCATTTTGCCTCATGGCGCCACGACGAAAACGGCCTGCCCTTCACCTATCGCACTATGGCAGACGTGCTTATCCCTTACGTTTTATCCATGGGCTTTACCCATATTGAGTTTATGCCCCTTTCTGAATACCCCTACGACGGCTCTTGGGGTTATCAATGCACTGGGTATTTTGCCGCCACCTCCCGTTTTGGAGAGCCGAAAGACCTTATGTACCTTATCGACCGCTGCCACAGGGCGGGCATAGGGGTTATTATGGACTGGGTTCCGGCACATTTTCCAAAGGACCCCCATGGGCTTGTGGAGTTTGACGGCAGCCGCCTTTACGAGGAAAATGACCCCCTGATGGCGGAGCATCCAAGCTGGGGCACCAGAATTTTTGACTATTCCAAGGGCGAGGTGAGAAGCTTTCTCATATCCTCTGCCCTTCACTGGCTGGAAAAGTTTCATGTTGACGGCCTGCGGGTGGACGCTGTGGCCTCCATGCTTTACTTAGACTATGACCGAGACTCCGGCCAGTGGAAACCAAACGAGCATGGGGGCAGGGAAAATCTTGGTGCCGTATCATTTTTAAAGCAGCTTAACGAAGCCTGCTTTTCCTATGACGACAGCATCCTTATGATTGCCGAGGAGAGCACCGCTTGGCCCCTTGTAACCGCACCCTCTTACTCCGGCGGACTGGGCTTTAACCTTAAGTGGAACATGGGCTGGATGAATGATACCCTCCACTATATCAAAACAGACCCCCTGTTTAGAAAAGACTGCCACAATGACCTGACCTTTTCAATTATGTACGCCTTTTCCGAAAACTATGTTTTGCCAATCTCCCATGACGAGGTTGTCCATATGAAAGGCTCTGTTATGACTAAGGCTACGGGAACAAGGGAGCAAAAGCTCTCTAGCCTGCGGTTGCTTTGGGCATATATGCTGGCGCATCCGGGGAAAAAGCTTCTCTTTATGGGGGCAGAGCTTTCTCAGGAAAGCGAATGGGATTATGAAGGCCAGCTTCCATGGCAGCTTTTAGAGGAGGAGCAGGGACTTTCTACAAACCGCTTTTTCTCCGAGGCCAACAGCTTTTATAAGGACAGCCGCCCCCTCTGGGAAAAAGATTTTGACCCCTCGGGCTTTATGTGGCTTTGCCCTGACGAGAGGGACAGAAACCTTCTGGCCTTTATTAGGCGGGACAAACATGGAAAAGAGCTTTACTTTATTTGCAACTTCTCCGGTGTGGAAGCTTTGGGTTTTCGCCTGCCTGTCACAGCTTTGGGGCTGTACGGAGTCTCTTTTTCCACCGACGAAGAGCGCTTCGGAGGCACAGGTTCTCTTGTTGAAGGCAGCTTTTTCAAAGCTGATAAAACCCCACATCTTGGTCAAAATCACTCAATTATCTTAGACCTCCCCCCACTTTCTGCTGTGTTTTTGCGCAGAACCCGCAGTAAATCACCACAAGTCAAAAAGTGAAGGGGTTATAAAACAAGCTTTAAAGTTCTATAAATATATGACGGAGGCTCCAGCCTATGAAAAAAGAGTGCATCGCAATGCTTCTTGCCGGCGGTCAAGGCTCGCGTCTGCATGCCTTGACAGATAAGGCCGCAAAACCCATTATCCCCTTTGGGGGAAAATACCGCATAATTGACTTTCCCTTGAGTAACTGCGCAAATTCCGGCGTGGACGTTGTAGGGGTGCTTACCCAATACCAACCCTTGCATCTAAACAGTTATATCGGAAATGGCCAGCCTTGGGATTTGGACCTTCAGCGGGGCGGCGCCTATATCCTGCCCCCATACCAAAGTGCAGGGGCAAAGGGTGAATGGTTTTCCGGCACGGCAAATGCAATTTATCAGAACATCGACTTTATCGAAATGTGGGAGCCAGAATATGTGCTTGTTTTAAGCGGCGACCATATTTACAAAATGGACTATTCCGATATGCTGCGCCAACACAAGGCAAATAAGGCCGATTGCAGTATAGCCGTTTTGCGTGTACCATTAGAGGATGCCTCCCGCTTCGGTATTATGGAGGTGGGCGAGGAGGGCTATATAAGCAAGTTTGTTGAAAAGCCCAAGGTTCCAGAGTCGGACCTTGCCTCTATGGGCATCTATATTTTCACATGGGCAAAGCTTCGGGAATACCTTATTGCCGACGAAAACGACCCCTCATCAGATAAGGATTTTGGCAAAAATATAATCCCCTCCATGCTCTCTGCCGGTGAAAAGCTCTGGCCATACCGCTTCTCGGGCTACTGGAGGGATGTGGGAACTGTGCAAAGCCTTTGGGATGCGAATATGGATATGCTTTCTCCAACTTTAATAAATCTATATGACCGCTCTTGGCCCATACGCAGCCGAAGCCCCATAAAGCCCCCTCACTATGTGGGAGAAAATGCCCTTATTGAAAACAGTATACTCACCGAGGGCTGCGACCTGCGAGGCAGGGTGCAAAACTCCGTTTTGGGAAACAGTGTAACCGTCTTTGAAGGGGCGGCAGTGTTAAACAGTGTACTTATGCCCGGCTGTGTCATCGAAATGGGTGCTGTGGTGCAATATGCCATCATAGGCGAAAACGCAAGGGTGGGCAGCGGTGCCGTTGTTGGCAGCCCTCCAAATGGCGAGGATAGCTGGGGCATCACCACCTGCCGGCCTGACTCCCATATTCCCGATGGCACCATAGTCAGCCCCGGAGCAATGATATATTCAAACAGGGAGGTAAAGAAATGATTGACCTTCACGGTATTATCTATGCTTATCACAGTGACCCTGCCTTAAACGAGCTTGTGGTTCACCGCACCAGTGCCTCTTTGCCCTTTTGCTCCCGCTACCGCCTTATAGATTTCGCCTTATCTGCCATGACCAATGCAGGTGTGCGGGACGTTGGGGTTATTATGCAAAACAATTACCAGTCCCTTTTAGACCATCTTGAGGGTGGAAAGGACTGGGACTTAAGCCGCGGCAGCGGCGGCTTAAGCCTTCTCCCCCCCTACGGCCTTCACGACAGCAGCTTCGGCAGATACAACGGCTGTATGTCGGCCCTTTACGCCATCCGCAGCTATATTGCGGATATAAGGCAGGATAACATCGTTCTTTACCGCAGCGACCTTGCTGTAAACCTTGACCTTAAAGAGGCCTTCCGCAGCCATGTCTCCTCAGATTCCGTAATTACGGCAGTCTGCGCTGAAAAGGTGAATAACTGCACTTCCGGCTTTTGTTTTTTAAGTGGTGAAAACTCCCGCTCAAATCAGATGGTTTTTGCTCCCTATGGGCAGGAGGGTCTTTCCTCCATGGAGGTTTATATTATCCGCAAATCTGTGCTTATTAGTCTTATCGATTGGTGCAGGGCAAATGGAAAAATCCACTTTCACAGAGATGCTCTGGCTCACTATCTTGAAAACGGCGGCACAATAGGGCTTTACCGTCACACAGGCTACTGCGCCCAAATTGCCTCCATTACCGATTATTACAGCGCCAGCATGGATATGCTTACTCAAAGCCTTAAAAGTGAGCTTTTCCCTAAAAACCGTCCGGTTTACACTAAGGGAAGGTCCTCGGTTTCCACTTACTATGCAAAAGAAGCTCGTGTAAGAAACTGCCTTATAGCAGACGGTTGCTACATTGAAGGCAAGCTTGAAAACTGCATTGTGTTCCGTGGGGTGCGGGTAAAACAGGGGGCAACACTGAAAAACTGCATTATTATGCAGGATGCGATAATCGGGGAAAATGCCTCTTTAGAATGTGTTATTTCCGATAAGGAAACGGTTTTTTCCGCCGGCCTTGTCCTTACGGGGAGCAGTAAGCTGCCCATAACCGTTCCAAAAGGAAAAATAATCTGACATTAAAAGCAATAAAGATTTGAGCATACTCAATCTCTCCCATTACAGGAGGTCTTTTATGAATGTTCTATTTGCCGTAAGCGAGGCCGCCCCCTTTGTTAAAACCGGCGGGCTTGCCGATGTTGCAGGCTCTCTTCCGGCTGCTTTAAAACTTGCCGGAACAGACACAAGAGTTATTTTGCCCCTTTATTCTGCCATAAAAGACGAATATAGGAGCAAGATGGAGTTTCTTTTTTATACCTATGTGGATTTGGGCTGGCGCCATCAATATTGCGGGCTTTTTAGCCTTGAGCATGAGGGAGTTACCTTCTATTTTATCGACAGCGAATATTACTTTAAACGTGACAAGATTTACGGCTGTATGGACGATGGGGAGCGCTTTGCCTTTTTCTCAAAGGCTATCGTAACCGTACTTCCTCTTTTGAACTTTCGCCCTGACCTTATAAACTGTAACGACTGGCAGACGGCTCTTGTCCCCATTTACTTAAACCTTGAGCCGGCGGGTTTTTACAGAGGGATAAAAACCGTTTACACCATCCACAACATAGAATATCAGGGGAGCTTTTCTTTCCACACCGCCGATGATGTTTTCGGCCTGCCGAAAAACCTCTACGAGGAGGGCCTTCTTCGCTATGACGATGGGGTAAACCTTATGAAGGGCGCAATTTATTTTGCCGATTATGTTACAACCGTTAGCCCCAACTATGCCGAGGAGCTGCGCTATCCCTTTTATGCCCACGGTCTCCACGAGGTTATATCTCAAAACTCCCATAAGCTTACTGGCATCATAAACGGCCTTGATACCTGCCGCTATAACCCCGAAACAGATAAGGCCCTGCCTTGCAATTTCAGCGCCGGAGACACTTCCGGCAAGGCCGAGTGTAAAAGGCAGCTTTGTGCCATGCTTAGCTTTGATGAGGATGATGGCAGCCCCATAATCGCCTGTGTCTCAAGGCTTGTTGAGCATAAGGGCTTTGACCTTGTTGCCCATGTGCTGGACGATATTATTGCAAAAGGTGCCCGCCTTGCCATTTTAGGCACAGGTGACCAAAGCTTTGAGGACTTCTTCCGCTCTGCTGGGGATAGATACCCTAGGCGTGTCTCCGCCAATATTATGTATTCGGAAAAAATGGCAAGCCTTATGTATGCCGGAGCCGATATGCTGCTCATGCCCTCAAAAAGCGAGCCTTGCGGTCTGTCCCAGCTTATAGCCATGCGCTATGGCACAGTACCAATTGTGCGCTCGGCAGGGGGCCTCAGGGATACTGTTATACCCTATCCGGCAGAGGGTTCAAACGGCTTTAGATTTGATAATTACGACGCCTATGATATGCTTGGCACCATAGGCTATGCCTTGGAAATATACGAGGATAAGCCCCAATGGCAGCTTCTTATGAAGGGCTGTATGACTCAAGAGCTTGGCTGGGAAAGGTCAGCAAAGCGGTATGTTGAGGTGTATTCCTCTCTTTTTGACTAGGTCATTAAGATACTTTTATAATAAATATTTTTTGCCCAAATAGGGCTTAGC
>JAAYFX010000153.1 GCA_012728025.1 Clostridiales bacterium | reverse complement strand
CTCCAGATTATATTTCTTTATGTCCTTTAAGGATAAAAGAAGCATTAGTACAGCGGCGCCTGAAAACCTGAAAGCCAAAACATACAGGGTCGGTATGACCTCTATGGCACTTTTTAGCATCACAAAAGACGAACCCCATATAAAGGACATTGCAAAAAGAGCGGCCCGTCCCAAAACCGCATTCTTTTTATTTTCACTTATTGTCATTTTACTTATCCTTTTCTGTCCATATCCCAGAGCTTTCCCCCCTAAGCGACAGAAGGGCGGAATCTTTATTCCTTTGTAAGCTGGGGTGCGGCGGCACGTAGCATAAAGCGCTTTGCACCGTTTTTAAATTCTATTTCTACAAGGCAGTCGTTCCCCATGGGAGTCATTTTAGTTATAACACCACTGCCAAAGGCCTTGTGATTAACCGAGTCTCCTGTTTTAAAATCCCCTTTAGCGGCGGCAGAGCTTGGAGCAGGCGGAGAAATTCCTCTTTTCTTTTGAGGGCTTGCCCCTTCGGTCCCAAAGCTTCGGCCTTCGGTTTTTGTATTAAAGACGGGATAGGGTCTTGAATAAGAGCCTGATAAAAAGTCATCATTTCTCGCTGACTCGTTGCGCTCTATATATTCAGAAGGAATTTCGTCCACAAAGCGGGAGGGCTTATTGCTGCTGGTTGTTCCAAAAACCATTCGCTGACGGGCACAGCAGAGGGTAAGAGTTTTTCTTGCCCTTGTCATGCCCACATAGCAAAGACGGCGCTCCTCCTCCATTTCCTCCGCCTCACCCATACAACGGGCAGAGGGGAAGATACCTTCCTCCACACCCACAATGAAAACATTGTCAAACTCCAAGCCCTTTGCCGAGTGCATGGTCATCATAACAACACAGTCGGTGTCTGCATTAAGGCTGTCAAGGTCTGTGTAAAGAGCAACGTCATCTAAAAAGCCTGAAAGACTTGAGTCTCCTGAGTCTTTGATATAGCTTATGATATTAGTTTTAAGCTCTCGCACGTTTTCGATTTTCGCCCTATTTTCATCAGAGAGCTTTGCCTCAAGAGCCCTTATATATCCGCTTTTTTCTATAAGCAAATCAAAAAGTTCGTCAGCGCCAACGGTTTCGGATGCTTCACGCAATTCGTCCAGCATATTTGCAAAATCCATAAGCTTAGCAAAGCTTCTTGAAAGCTGGGGATACTCACGAGCATTTTTTACTATATTATAAAGAGAAGTCCCCTTTTCCTGTGCGATAAGCTTTGCTGTTTCAATGGTTTTGCCCCCTATGCCACGAGGGGGAGTGTTTATAATTCGCTCCAGCCGCAGGTCGTCATGGGGAATGTTTATAACACAAAGATAGGCTAAAATATCCTTAATTTCAGCACGGTCGAAAAAGCGCATACCGCCCACTATCCGATAGGGTATGCCATTACGCTTGAAAGCATACTCCAGCTTGTTGGATTGGGCATTCATTCTGTATAAAACGGCATTTTCTCGCCAGTTTATGCCTGCGGCAAAGCCTTCCAAAAGCCTTGTTGACACATACTGAGCCTCGTCATTCTCGTTTTGCGCAACGTATAAAAGAAGCTTTTCGCCCCTTTCTTTTTCCGTCCAAAGCTCCTTACCCTTTCTTGCTTGATTGTTCTGGATAAGGGCGTTTGCAGCCCCCAGTATATTACCGGTGGAGCGATAGTTTTGCTCAAGTCTTATGACTCTTGCGTTTTTATACCGGCTTTCAAAACTAAGGATGTTTTCAATAGTTGCACCACGAAACTTATAAATACTTTGGTCATCATCACCCACAACGCAGATGTTGCCACGACCGCCGGCAAGAGCTGTTGCCAGCCTGTACTGAAGATTATTCGTATCCTGATACTCATCAATTAGAACATACCTAAAGCGGTCTTGATAGTATTCCCTGATGTCTTTGTGTTCCTCCAAAAGACGAACTGTGTTATAAATAAGGTCATCAAAGTCCATAGCGTCATTGTCTTTCAGGCGGTTAGAATAGGCAAGATAGCACTCCCCTATCCTTTGGCGGCGAATATCCCCCGTAGCTTTTGCCTGAGCAAGAAACTCCTGTGGAGTTTGCATTTCATCCTTGGCACGGCTTATGTAGCCTAAAATGCTTCTATGGGGAAACATTTTTTCGTCAAGCTCCATCTCCTTTAAAATGGCTTTCATAACAGACTGGCTGTCTGCCGTATCGTATACGGTAAAGCTGCTGCCATAGCCCAGTTTTTCGGAGTGCCTTCTAAGTATCCGCAGGCAGGCTGAGTGAAAGGTTAAGGCCCATATATCCCGAGCTTCGGGGCCAAGCATATTTTCAAGGCGGTCTTTAAGCTCCCCTGCCGCCTTGTTTGTAAAGGTTATGGCAATAATTCGCCAAGGTTCACAAGGCTCTAAGGCGCAAAGCCTGCGGGCCTTTGCCATTTCATTAAAATCGGGGTCAGCCGCCGCAGCTTCCAAAATGTGCAAATCTTCCTCCCCTGCCGTTTCGGGGATGTCTGTGCTGTCAGAGGCTCTGCCGAAGCGCAGAAGGTTTGCAATTCTGTTAATAAGCACTGTGGTTTTTCCGCTGCCCGCCCCTGCCAAAAGCAAAAGCGGCCCTTCCGTTGTCATGACCGCCTCACGCTGCATATTGTTAAGATGGGAAAAGGAAAGCTTTATAAGCTCCCTTCTTGCCTTCACATATCTATTTTTAAATTCCTGTTCATTCATCTTTAGTCTCCTGACTTTCTATCTCTGGCACACCGAAATATTATACATCATTTGCAGTCTTTAAACAAGGTGAATATGTATTCATTACATTCATTATTAAGTGTAAGCAAAACGAAAAACCTCCGCACAAGCTTTTTGTGCGGAGGTAAAACTTATACAAGCATTTTCCTGAGGGATTCAAC
Source organism: Clostridiales bacterium (assembly GCA_012728025.1). Lineage (GTDB taxonomy): Bacteria > Bacillota > Clostridia > Oscillospirales > Oscillospiraceae > UBA2658. Next base: position 1,218 of record JAAYFX010000153.1, on the reverse strand, counting down.
AGCTCGCTTTTCAAGTCTTGAAATCTGAACCTGTGAAACACCCATTACCTTGGCGGCCTTGTCTTGAGTCATGCTGTGGAAAAAGCGAAGGGATATTACCTTTTGCTCCCTTTCAGGAAGCCTTGCAATGGTTTCTCGCAGGGCAACCCGCTCTATAAGCCTTTCCTCCTGACCATAGTCCCCCAGAACGTGTTCTAGGGTAAAGCCCTCGTCCCCTGTTTCCCTCTGAAGGGATTCCGTTGGGCCAACGGCAGTTTCCGCTGTGGCAATATCCGTTGGGTCTATCCCCGTCTCCTCGGATATTTCCGAAATCGTCGGCTCCCTGCCCAACTGCTGCTCTAAGGATGCTCGAGCAACTCTTATGGCCTGAGCCTGCTCTTTTATACCTCGGCTGACCTTAACAGCGCCGTCATCCCGAAGAAAGCGCCGTATCTCACCGGAAATTTTAGGCACGGCATAGGTGGAAAACTGGGTGCCATAGTTTTCATCAAAGCCTTGTATGGCCTTTAAAAAACCCACACAACCCAATTGGTAAAGGTCATCGGAGTCAACTCCCCTGCCAAAAAAACGCCGTGCGATGCTCCAAATCAGGCCGGAATTTTCAACAATAAGTTGCTCGGCGGCAGATTTGTCTCCTTCTTTTGCAGCCCTTAATACCTCTGTTATGTTTTCTGTCATCTTGATGAAGCCTTTGGTGAAATGCGCTTTCTCATATGTACGCTTGTGCCCCTGCCTTCTGCCGAGCGAATCCGCACCCTATCCATAAAGCTTTCCATTATAGTAAAACCCATGCCGCTGCGGTCATCTCCGCCTGTGGTGTACATAGGCTCCAAGGCTCTTTCCACATCGGCTATGCCAACGCCGTTGTCCCGCACAACAATTTCTAAAATGTTGCCGTTTATAATCTTGGCCCTTAGCCAAACCTTTCCTATGGTGTCGGGATATGCGTGGACTATGCAATTTGTAACAGCCTCGCTGACCGCTGTTTTTATATCCGACAGCTCGTCCAGCGTCGGGTCAAGCCTTACAGCAAAACAGCCTATAACCGCTCTTGCAAAGCTTTCATTAGCACTTTTTCCGGCAAATTCAACTTTTATGTAATCCTTGTCCATATCTAGCCTTCCTTTTCTCAGGTTTTTGAAAAAACACTTATAACTCTGTCTATCCCCGAAGCGTCCAAGACCCGCAGGGGCTGACCTTCAGGGTTTTCAACCCATG
>JAAYFX010000152.1 GCA_012728025.1 Clostridiales bacterium | reverse complement strand
TCCGATACCGGAGGATGCCGACCAAGAAACCATTGAAAAAGGAGTCAACTTCCCAACCTTACAACGGGTCATTGAAAAGCAAGTTAATTATTAAAGAACTGGTTCAAATGAGGTTGACATGTTCCGCAGGAGGTCTATGGTGACTCAGGTTATCAGGGCGCTGGGGAACGAGAAGAGAACAAGGGCAAAAAGGTAGACTGAGTGATTGCCATGCGTCATGGCAAGCGTCGCAAGCTGCGTGAAAGCGGTACGGAGAAAGGTCGGCTGGTCGAGAAAATCGAGCAGTTCAAGAGCCAGATTCGCGCCAAGGTTGAGCATCCGTTTTATTGGGTCAAGGTACACTTTGGCCATCGCAAGACGCGCTACCGTGGTCTGGCGAAAAATACCGCCCAGTTGTATAGCCTGTTTGCTTTGGCGAACTTGTTTTGGTCGGAGCGATTTATGCCGTTGGCGGGATAAATCCGCCTAAAACCCGGGATGCTGCCCGGAAAAGCAGCAAAAACGGGTAAAACCGTTCAAAAATAGATGTTTTTATGACTCTGACGCTTGAGTTTCAGAGCTGATTTGTAAATTTGATAAATTCGCTCGCTTGAGCGACTTTGTTCAGCGGTTCCTTAGTAGCACTTAATTATGTTGCAAAAATAAAGACGGATAAAAGAAAAATTTTTGAATGGGTAAGCACTGTAGAAAAGGCTGATAATCTTTTAATTTTTAATGAGTAGAGATTTATGACCAATCAATACAAACAATGTACTCGCTGTATTATGGATAACAAATCCGATAAATATATTACCTTTAACAATAAGGGTGAGTGTAATTACTGTACCTATGCTTTATCCATAAAAAACAAAGTGTATTATCCTAATGCTGAAGGTGAAAGAAAATTATCAGAGCTAATCAAAAGATTAAAAGAAGAAAATAAAGATCATAAATATGATTGCTTGATGGGAATCTCCGGTGGCCTAGACTCTTCTTACCTTGCGTATCTGGGCTCTGTGAAATGGGGATTAAAGATTTTAGCAGTTCATGTGGATGATGGTTTCGATACGGAAATATCAAAACGTAACATTGAGCGCATTTCAAATTTCCCAAATTTAGATTTGAGATTCGTAAGGCCAGATACTGAGCAATTTACTGAATTAACTAAAGCTTATATGCGTGCTGGCGTTCCTAACCTTGCAGTGCCCCAAGATAATGTGCTTTTTGCCGGCGTTTATCAGTTTATGAAAGAGCACAAACTTAGAGCATTTGTTTCTGGTGGAAATTTTGCACTGGAAAGCATATTTCAACGAGGCAATACTCATACCGCGTATGATTTAAGAAACTTGAAATATATCCATAAAAAATTTGGTAAGGGTTCTTTGAATAAATTGACACTTTTATCTGCGCTTAAAAAAGATATAGATGCTTATTTATTAAAAATAGAAACTCCGACTCCTTTGAATTTTATTGATTATAACCGTGATAGAGCTATGCAAGAGTTAATGGAATACTGTGGCTTTGAATATTATGGTAGTAAGCATCTTGAAAATGACCTAACAAAGTTTGTGCAGCAATATTGGTTTTATCATAAATTTGGTGTAGATAAACGCACCTCGCATTTATCCAGTATGATTGTTTCTGGCCAAATGAGCCGAGAAGAAGCCCAACAACAATACGAAATGCCGCTGTATGATGAATCAGATATGGATCAAACGATTGACCGGGTATTGGATAAGTT
>JAAYFX010000151.1 GCA_012728025.1 Clostridiales bacterium | reverse complement strand
GACCTTGCCACCATGTATGAAAGGGCAGGCCGCCTTATAGGCAAGGAAGGCTCCATAACCATGATACCCATTCTTACCATGCCCGAGGACGACAAAACCCACCCCATACCCGACCTTACAGGCTATATAACTGAAGGTCAGATTATCCTTTCAAGAGAGCTTTTCAGAAAGGGTATTGTTCCCCCTGTGGACGTTTTACCCTCTCTTAGCCGCCTTAAGGATAAGGGCATAGGCGATGGCAAAACCCGTGAAGACCACTCCGGAACCATGAACCAACTTTTTGCAGCCTATGCCAGAGGCAAGGAGGCAAAGGAGCTTATGACCATCTTTGGTGAGGCAGCCTTGTCGGATATTGACAAGCTTTACGCAAAGTTTGCCGATGCCTTTGAAAAAGATTATGTAAGTCAGGGTAACGAAAAAGACCGCTCGGTGGAGGAAACCTTGGACTTGGGCTGGGAGCTTTTGTCCATCCTTCCGGAAACGGAGCTAAAGCGGGTAAAGCAGGAGCATATAGATAAGTATCTGCCAAAAAAACAATAGGGAGGCGATAAAGTGGCAAACACTGTGATAACGCCGACCAGAATGGTGCTTAACCAGCAAAAGGCAAGACTTAAAACAGCCATGCGTGGGCATAAGCTTTTAAAAGACAAAAGAGACGAACTAATGCGGCGCTTTCTGGACATTGTGAGGCGAAACCGTGAGCTTCGTGACAGAGTTGAAGCGGGTATAACTGATGCCTATGCCGCCATGACCATAGCCTCTGCTCTTATGTCACCAGATATGCTGGAGCAGGCGATTTTGGCTCCCCGAGCCAGCCTTGAGCTGGAGCTTGGCACAAAAAACATCATGAACGTAAGCGTACCGGAGTATAAGTTTAGCCCAAGGGCAACGGACGAAGGGGACATTTATACCTATGGTTTTGCCCAGACCTCCGGTGAGTTGGACGATGCACTGAAAAAGCTCTCCGACGTTTTTCAAGATATGCTGGAGCTTGCCGAGGTTGAAAAAACCATGCAGCTTATGGCTCAGGAGATTGAAAAAACCCGCCGTCGGGTAAACGCTCTGGAGTATGTCATGATTCCCGAGTGTCAGGAGAACATCAGGTATATCTCCATGAAGCTTGAGGAAAATGACAGAAGCTCTAAGGTTCGGCTTATGAAGGTTAAAGACATGGTGCTGAAAAAAGCCCACGGATATGAATAAAACTTGTGCGGGAGAGGTTTTTTACCTTATCCCGCACATCTTATTTTGTTGAAAAAACGAGAAAAACATGATAACATCAAATTTAGAGAAAAAAGATTTATCAAATACAAGATTAGACAATTTAATTGAAATTCTAATGAAATTCTAATCGATTTACATATGGAATCATAAGCTTTCGCTTCCATAATAAAGCCATACTAAGACATGGAGGTAAAGAACATGGAAGCAAACATTGAAATGGTAGAAAAGCTGGTGGAGAAAACCGGAGTAGGCTATACCGAGGCAAAGGCCGTTTTGGAGCAAAGCGGCTGGGATGTTCTCGAAGCCTTGATTCTTTTAGAGAGCCAAGGCAAAATACGAAGCAGCGGCACCGCCGGATATTCCACAAAAAAAGATGGCGGCGAAACTAAGGAAAAAAGCGATACCGGCGATAAGAAAAAAGAAAAGTGCAAGGCCGGCGAAAACTTCAAGGAATCCGGCAAAAGTTTTTGGGATTTTATCCGCAGTGTCTTCGACAAGGGCAACAGCAACAACATCGAAGCGTTTAAAGACGGGGAAAAAAAGATTGGCATGCCGGTAACGGTTTTTGTCCTTCTGCTCATTATAGGCTTTTGGATTATTGTTCCCCTGATGATTGTCGGTCTGTTTTTCGGTTTCCGCTATTCTTTTTCCGGTGATGATTTGGGAAAAGAAAGCGTAAACCGTGCCATGGGCAAGGCAACGGATATTGCAGATAATATTAAAAACGAGATAAAAAGCGAAATGAACAACAGCGGAAACCAATAGACAAAAACATTTTCGGCGGCGGAGGAAGCAGTATGAAAGAGAACATCCTTATAGTTGAGGACGAGGAAAAGATTGCCCGCTTTCTCGAGCTGGAGCTTATCCACGAGGGTTATGAAGTGAAAAAATCCACCAACGGTCGTGAGGGGCTTTCCCTTGCTCTCGGCGGTGGATTTGACCTGATTCTTTTGGACCTTATGCTGCCGGAGATGAGTGGCCTTGAGCTTATGCGCAGGCTTAGAAAAAGCTCTGATGTGCCTGTTATTATGCTGACCGCCAGAGATGCTGTTATGGATAAGGTGTCGGGCCTTGACCTAGGCGCTGACGATTATGTGACAAAGCCCTTTGCCATTGAGGAGCTTTTGGCAAGAATTCGTGTAATCTTAAGGAAAAGGCAGCGCTTGGAGGCGAATACTTCAAGCCGCCTGCTGGAATGGGGAGATTTAAAGCTTGATGGCGGCGCTCACACTGTGAGCTATAAGGGCGAGGGTATAGAGCTTACAAAACGGGAATTTGCCCTTTTGGAGCTTATGCTTATGAATAAAAACATTGTTTTATCCCGAGACACCATTATAGAGCG
>JAAYFX010000150.1 GCA_012728025.1 Clostridiales bacterium | reverse complement strand
ACTGTGCTTGTCTGGAAGCTTGACCGCTTTGCAAGAGACCGCTATGACAGCGCTACGCATAAAAACACTCTCAAAAAGCACGGGGTACGTGTTGTTTCCGTCACTGAGCACATAGCAGAGGATTCTACGGGTATTTTACTTGAATCTCTTTTGGAAGGCTACGCCGAGTATTACAGCGCCGAGCTCTCAGAGAAAGTAATTCGTGGGATGACCGAGAATGCCTACAAGTGCAAATACAACGGTGGCGGCATTCCGGTTGGCTACTACATAGACGATGAGCAGAAGTTTCAAATTGATGCTTCCAAAGCCGTAATCGTTCGCACTGCTTTTCAGCGATACGCAGATGGGGAAACCATTAAGGAGCTGGTAGACTGGTTCAACGAGCAGGGGGTTCTAAGCTACCGCAATCACCCCTTGCGCATTGATTCAATGCAACGCCTGCTCAAGAACCGCCGTTATGTTGGGGAGTACCACTACCGGGACATTGTTGTTGAGGACGGAATCCCGGCCATCATCGATAAGCCCCTGTTTGACAAGGTGCAGGAGCGGATGGCGAAAAACAAGAAAGCCCCTGCCCGATTCAAGGCAGCGGATGAGCTTTACATTCTGACGACGAAGCTGCACTGCGGGTATTGCGAGTCCTTCATGGTAGGAGAAAGCGGCACAGGGCGCAACGGTATTCACCAATATTACAAATGTGTAAGCGTGAAGAAGCGCCGGGGCTGCAAGAAAAAGACAGTCCGTAAAGGCTGGATTGAAGACATTGTTGTAAGGGAAACGACCACCATGCTCCATGATGAGAGTGTGTTCAGCTACATTATTGATATGGTTATGAATATTCAACGTCAAGAGAATACGACTCTGCCCATGCTGCGCCGTCAGCTTTCCGATGCTGAAAAGGGAATTGAAAATATACTGGATGCCATTCAGCAGGGGATTCTGACCTCATCAACTAAGCAGCGTCTTGATGATTTGGAAGAAACCAAAAGTAAGCTGGAGATTGCCATTTTACAGGAAGAAATGGAAAAACCCAGCCTTAGCCGGGACCAGATAGCTTTCTTTCTGGACAAATACCGCAAGATGGATGTTAGCAAACAAGAGGAGCGCCAGCGATTGATTGATACCTTCATAAACGCTATATACTTGTTTGACGATAAAATTGTGCTTACTTTCAACTACAAGGACGGTACAAGGACCGTAAGCCTTGATGAGATTGAAAATACCTTTGGTTCGGATTTAGGAGTGCAAGGTGCACCACGTCGCCGCAGACTTTATTTTGTTTGCGGCGGCGTTTTTTATATTCGAAAAGCCCCATCTTTTATTTACTACATCACTCCTCCTTATCAAATTACAAAGCCTTTGCCGTTTTATGACTTGAAAGGGAAGAAAAGCGCTGCCTATCATGAGCTGTCAGATTATTATAATCCGAACCTTGTCCCTACTCTGGGATGGGTTCGGATTTTTACTTTATTTGTATGGATATTCAACATAAAGTACAAGCAGATAAGTTTAATACCTAAGACCCTTACATTAATCTACCATAAGATGGCACACACCGCAGAGAATAAATAAAAAGGCATTTTCTATACTAATATAATAAGTGCCATTATGAAAATTACAAAAGGCAAATTCGTGCAGCCTTGATTATTTAAGGCAGAAGGGGGACGCTTATGCTTAAGTTTTTTAAAAAGCTCTGTGAGCAAAAGGAAAAAGCCTGTGAGGAGGCAGTCTCCGAGCTTAACCTTCCCCTTGAGGAGAAAAAGGTTTCTTCATCCATAAGCGAGAACATGGTTTTTTGCAGACAGCTTTTTTCAGGCATGGATATAATCCGTTACAGAACCATAACGGCAAAAGGTGGCCAAAACCTTCGCTTCTTTCTGGTTTTTTGCGATGGCATGGTAAACACTAAAACTATAAACGATAATATTATATGCCCCCTGACAGCCTGT
>JAAYFX010000149.1 GCA_012728025.1 Clostridiales bacterium | reverse complement strand
TTTGTGATATGCTAATATAATTGCTCTAAGACTTAAGGAGAAGTTTTCAATGTTTGGTATTCATATGCGTAACCCAGAAAAAAACCCTGACCATTACGGCAAAATCCCTTGGATACGTGCTGTTTTAATTATGCTTTCACCCATTATCTGTCTGTTTCTCTGCCAGCTTATAACCCTCCAGCAGCCATTGGAGGCTCTGGCTTGGATTTTTTCTCATGGGAAGCCGGCCGTACTTACTTATTTAACACTTTTGCTGGCTCTGCTGCTGATAGAGCGGCTTAGCTCCAGTCTGTTTTTGGCAGTTTTATTAAGCCTGCTGCCCTGTTTCCTCTTATCCCTCGCCAGCTACATAAAGCAGGTGATAAACGGTGTGCCCCTGCTGATTTCGGACCTTAGCATGATGGGTCAGGTCAGTGAAATTACCGGCTTTGTCAGTGATGACTTCAGACTTGGAGGCGGAACTTGGTTGGCTATGCTTTTGCTGCTGATTTTATGTGTTTTTGCCTTCCGTTTTTCCCGTCCCCTTAAAAAGTCGCCTGTTTGGAAAAGGCTGACCATAAGCGCTGTCTTGGCGGCGGCAATCTTCTGCCTTATTAACGCTCCGGCCACAGCCGCCCTGCTTGCAGGGGACGACGAAGGAGAAAGTCAGGCCATGCGCAACGAAAGGCTGGGCCTGCTGGCTGGCCTTTTCAGTGCTGCCCGCCAAAGTTCCATTCAAGAGCCGGATGCTTACAGCGAAGATAATATGAACCGTATTTTAAAGCTTATAAACAAAGGTTCCTCTACCCTTGAAAGCCCCCAGCAACCAAACGTGATTGTATTGATGTCTGAAAGTTTTTTTGACCCCGACTGCCTGCCCAATGTACAGTACTCCACTGACCCCGTTTCCAATTACCGAGCGCTGGCGAAGGATTTTCCCTCCGGCATCTTTCTATCAAACACCTTTGCCGGAGGAACAGGCAATGTGGAGATGGAAGTGTTTACAGGTATTCCTTCCGCCCTTATCGGTACAGGCGAAACACTAAGCAGTCTCCGTAGCTCTGATATATACAGCAGGCTGCCCTCAATTGTGCGTACCTTTGGGGCTAATGGCTATGAGACAAGCTTTATACACTCCTACAACAATCTTCTTTTCGAGCGTGAGAATAACATACCAGCTATTGGATTTAATACGGTGCTATTTCAGGAGGACTTCACTGTGGAGCCAAGTCTTGCCGGCGGCTACTACTCCGATGACACCTTGATAAGCCAGCTTATTGCGCAATTTGAAAGCAAGGGGGATAAGCCAATCTTCCTTTACAGTGTAAGTATGGAAAATCATCAGCCTTTTGAAGCAGATAAGTTTGAAACCCCCTCGCCCATAACAGCTCAGTCTGACCTTCTTGGAGAAGATGGCCTTGGGGTGATGAACAGTTTGCTCCATGGATTGTATGATGCGGATGCGGCGCTTGGTCGGCTTACAGAATATCTTTCTGCCTTGGAAGAACCAACTATCCTGCTGTTTTTCGGTGACCATTTGCCAGGGCTTTCTCTTGGCTCGGATGATAGTGTTTATGCCCGCTTAGGCTATACAAGCACAGCGGATACAACTCTTTGGACTCCTCATGAGCTAAAACAAATGCACAGTACCCCCTTCTTGCTTTGGAACAATTACGACGCACAGTTCGAGGTGCCGGAACTTATGGGCGGCATGGGCTTTGGCAGCTATCTATTGGACTGGGCGGGAATATCAAAGCCGCTGTATTTTACTTGGGTGGATAATGCGCTGGAGCAGATGCTTCTCTACCGTGAGCGCCTGTTTGTAAAAGCCGACGGCACCCCTTTTAACGCACCGCCATCTGACTGCGATGATATGATAAATACCTATAAAACTATTATTTATGACATTGTTTATGGAAAGCAGTATACCGCTGAAGCCTTTGTACGATTACCATAAATAACAGTTATACC
>JAAYFX010000148.1 GCA_012728025.1 Clostridiales bacterium | reverse complement strand
ATTTTATCCAGATGTAATTGACTCTAATAAATTTCTTCAGTTTTCTCCAGATGCTGATGATGTATGGTTATACTGGATGCATCATATCAATGGTTCTAAATGTAAGGTGGTAGGAGAAAATTTCCCTTTAATTACATGGCCAAGTTCTCAAGAAGAAGCATTGTTTTATAAAAATCTACATCAAGATGAAAATGATGTAAAAATAAAAAAAATGATTGATATGTATGGCTTCTTTAGCTCTTCACTTGATTTAGAAATATAGGATTATATATATTCATTTAAACATAATTAAAAATTAGTGAATTTATATTTGCCAAATAAAGAGGATCATATACAAAAAATTATTAGGTCAACTAATAATTTTTATGAATTGGATATGCTAAAAAACATAGCAAGACATACTGAAAATGATGCTGCAATTATTGATATTGGAGCTAATATTGGAAATCATTCAATATATTTTGGTATGTTTTGTAAAGCAAGCAAGGTTATTTCTTTTGAACCTCAGCCATTTGTTTTTGATGTTTTTTCTGAAAATATAAAACTGAATAACCTTGATAATAAAATATTCGCATTTCAATTGGGTATAGGGTCTGAACAAGGGTATGCTAACTTACAAGATGTAGATCCTAAAAATCTAGGAATGACCAAGTTATCCTATAAGCCGAAAGGAAATGTTGAGATAGCAAATCTTGATGATTTTTTAAATAAAAATTTTGAAATTGATAATGTTTCTGTTCTTAAAATTGATGTGGAAGGAATGGAAATAGATGTTTTGAAAGGTGCAGTAAAAACCATTTTGAAATATAAACCTTTTATTTATGCTGAGGCAGGAGATCAAGAAAGTTATATGAAATTAAATGAATTTCTTTCTTCAGTTGGATATATTAAAACTGAACGTTTTAATGCTACTGCAACTTATTTATTTACTCCTGTTAAATAAGAATTCTTATGTATTTTAAGAGTTTGGCAGGTTTTATCTTAAGTGAAGAGAAAAAATGAAAGTAACTTTTTTCGGTATTGGCTATGTAGGTCTGGTACAGGCAACGGTTTTTGCCGAGGTGGGCCACGAAGTAGTATGTGTGGATATTGATGAAGACAAAATTGCCAGGCTGAATGAAGGCTTTATTCCCATTTATGAACCTGGCCTTGAAGGTATGGTTCGATCCAACCATACTGCCGGGCGCTTGAAATTCACAAATTCTATGGCTGATGGCGTTGCGCATGGTGAACTGCTTTTTATTGCGGTTGGTACGCCACCAGATGAAGATGGTTCTGCTGATCTGAAATACATACTTGATGTAGCACGTAGTATTGGCAGGCATCTTACTCAACCCTCCATTATTGTAAACAAATCCACTGTGCCGGTAGGCACGGCGGATCTTGTGCGTGCTGAGATTGCTGCTGAATTACAAGAACGGGGCTTAAACGATATTGCATTTGATGTGGTTTCCAACCCGGAATTTCTTAAGGAGGGTTCAGCGGTAGCAGATTGTACTCGTCCTGATCGCATTGTGATTGGTACAAATAATCCAAAAACCGCTGCTATTATGCGGGAGCTTTATGCGCCGTTTAATAGAAACCATGAAAAAATCATTCTTATGGATGTACGCAGCGCAGAGCTTACGAAGTATGCGGCCAATGGCATGTTAGCGACTAAAATCAGTTTCATGAATGAGATTGCTGCAATAGCAGAAGAGGTAGGGGCGGATATCGAATCAGTTCGACAGGGTATCGGCTCAGATCCTCGCATTGGATACCACTTTATTTATGCGGGTGCCGGCTACGGTGGTTCCTGCTTTCCAAAAGATGTGCGGGCATTAATTCATACAGCGGCTAATGTGAATATTGATGCCCAAATACTTAAAGCCGTTGAGTCACGCAATAAAAGCCAGAAGCAAGTTTTATTTCAAAAAATCATTCAGTATTTTGATGACAATATCCGGGGTAAAGTTTTTGCAGTTTGGGGCTTAAGTTTTAAACCAAATACCGATGACATGCGTGAGGCTCCCAGTCGTGATTTGCTTGAAGCATTATGGGAAAACGGTGCTGTTGCCCAGGTTTATGATCCACAAGCGATGGATGAAGCACAGCGGATTTATGGTTCAAGAGATGATTTTATTTTATGTGGAACCAAAGAGGCAGCCCTGAAAAATGCAGATGCCTTGGTGGTTATGACAGATTGGCGCGTGTTTAAGGCCCCTGATTTTGACGTGATTAAACAAATGTTGAAACAACCGTTGATATTTGACGGCCGTAATTTGTATGAACCTGACAGATTGGCGCAACGTGGTGTGACTTATGTTTCTATTGGGCGACAGGTGGTGCCCATATGTTGATTGATGGGCATAGGACATGGGAAAAGATGCTAATTAGCTATGAAGTATATTTTCAAAAAACAGCATGATTTTGGCTAATAAAAAATTATAAAAGATCAGGAAATACCAATAAAAATGTAATATTTTATTAGTCGGCTTGGAAACTGGAAGGCTTTTGTGCTTTATTCAGCCAGGTGTTGTTATTGAAAAGGATGTTGATAGTCTGT
>JAAYFX010000012.1 GCA_012728025.1 Clostridiales bacterium | reverse complement strand
TTTATAGATTTCCTTCGGAGAGAAAACCTCATCGGGATGGGTCATGAGGAGCCTTAAAATGTCATATTCCGTGGGAGGCAGCAAAACCGCCTCACCATCCGCCTTGACGGTTTTTGCCTTATCGTCCAGTTCAATTGCGCCTATGGAAAGGCTATCGGGCTTAAGCTTTGCTCCGCCAAGCTGGGTATATCGGCGAAGCTGGGACTTTACACGAGCTGAAACCTCCACAGGGTTAAAGGGCTTTGTGATATAGTCGTCCGCCCCCACATTAAGACCCAAAATTTTGTCGGTATCCTCGCTTTTTGCCGTCAGCAGGATAACAGGCACATTGCTCGTTTCTCTAATCTTGACCATTGCGGAAATGCCATCCATTTCCGGCATCATAATGTCCATCAAAACCAGATGTATTTCCCTTTCGCTTAAAACTTCCAAAGCCTGCCTTCCGGTAAATGCCTCGTAAAGCCTGTATTTTTCATCAGCAAGGAAAATTTTAAGGGCGTTTACAATGTCCCTGTCGTCATCACAAATTAGAATATTATACATATCATCTCTCCTCATGCTTATCATACAGAAGCTTGTATTAACAAAAAACAGGCTAAACCATTAAGAATTTCTTAAGACAGGGCAAAAGCCGCACAATCGCCATATAAAACCTGCTTTGGTTTATGAAAAAGCAAACAGCCCCCTTGTCGGCGGCATATCAAAAACTTTTAAGGCTTTTGATAAAAGTAATATAATAAGTGTTTTCCACCTATTATATCACCCTTCCGACAATGGGGGCTATTATAAGATTTTTAAAGGTTGAAAACGCCTAGGTCATTTTTTCCTGCTTCACCTTTTTATCTATGATACTGCGGGAAGAAAGCTCCTTTAATATTTCCTCATTTGATATATCAAGCTCTGCCATCATAACCATCACATGGTATGCAAGGTCGGAAACTTCGTAAATCGTCTGAGCCTTATCTCCGTCCTTTGCGGCGATTATAACCTCTGTGCTTTCCTCACCAACCTTTTTGAGGATTTTGTCTATACCCTTTTCAAATAAGTAGCTGGTATAGCTGCCCTCTTTCCCCTGATTTTTTCGCCCCTTAATAAGCTCATATAAGGCATCAAGAGAAAAGTCCTCAGCCTCCCCGCTTTCAAAAAGCAAGTCCTCAAAGCAACTGTCACCGCCTAAATGGCAGGCAGGACCCGCTTTTTTAACCCTTACAAGCAGAGCGTCCCTGTCGCAGTCAGCCCTTATATCAACTATCTCCTGAAAATTGCCGCTGGTTTCCCCTTTGCGCCAAAGCTCCCCACGGGAACGTGACCAGAAACAACAGCGTTTTTCAGCCATAGAAATTTCAAGACTTTCACGGTTCATATAGGCAAGAGTTAGAACCCTTTTGCTGAAAAAATCTGTAACAATAGCAGGGATAAGCCCCCTGTCATCAAACTTAATTTCGTTTATGTTAAGCATATTCTCCTCTTTTCTTCCTGCTAAAGTCTCACATCTATGCCGTTTTTGGAAAGCTCTTTTTTAAGCTCCGGTATTCTAACTTCCCCAAAGTGAAAAACAGAGGCGGCAAGACCTGCGTCTACTGCTGGAACTTTTTTAAAAAGCTCCACAAAATCCTCTATGCTCCCTGCCCCGCCGGAGGCAATAACCGGAATAGAGACAGCATCGCAGACGGCAGAGAGCATTTCAAGGTCAAATCCGCCCTTCACCCCGTCGGTGTCTATGCTGTTTACAACAATTTGCCCTGCTCCGTTTTCGGCAGCCTTAGAAACCCATTCAATAGCATCTATGCCTGTGTTCTCCTGTCCCCCTCGGGTAAAAAGCATATAGCGGCCGTCCACCTTTTTAATATCAGCCGACAACACAACACATTGACTGCCAAAGCGCTCTGCCGCCTTTGCAATAAGTTCAGGGTCACGGATGGCGCCGGAATTAATGCTGACCTTATTGGCTCCGCATTTTAAAACCCTATCAATGTCCTCAAGGGTGTTTATCCCCCCACCCACCGTTAGGGGAACGGAAATTTGACTGATAACCTCTTTTAAAACCTCTAAGAAAAGTCCTCTGCCCTCGACGGAGGCCGTAATGTCGTAAAACACCAGCTCGTCCGCCCCATTTTCGCTATAAAGCCTGCCCAGCTCCACAGGGGATGCAATTTCTTTTACCCCCTGAAAGTTTACACCTTTAACCACCTTGCCGTCTTTCACGTCTAAGCAAGGTATTATCCTTTTTATACTCATACTTTTTCAAGACCTTTCATAAGTATCCACAGCTTCTTTTAAAGAAATACTACCGGTGTATAGGCTTTTTCCCAAAATAGCCCCTGAGACTTTCGTTTCGGATAAAAGCCGCAAATCTTCCATTTCCGTCACCCCTCCCGAGGCGATTATATCCATGGAAAACCTTTGGGAAAGCTCCCTGTATAGTTCAACATTTGTCCCCTGCATGGCTCCATCTTTGGAAATGTCCGTGCAAATAAGGGTTTTAAGTCCCAAATCCTGAAGCCTTGTACAAAAATCATAGTAAGCCTCGCCGCTTGTTTTTGTCCAGCCATGGGTGGCAACAAAACCGTCTTTTATATCCACGCCCACAGCGATTTTTTCTCCGTATTTGGAAAGGGCAAGCTTTAAAAACTCGGGGTCTGTAACCGCCGCCGTTCCCAAAATGACCCTATCGACTCCGGCGGATAAATATCTATCCACAGCCTGCATATCCCTTATCCCTCCGCCCACCTGTACAGAAAGAGAGCTTTTTCTAACTATCTCGGCGATAAGGGAAAAGTTCACGAGACTTCCGCTTTTGGCCCCGTCCAAGTCAACCAAATGTAGATTTTGTGCCCCCAAGGTTTTAAATCTTTGGGCAAGCTCTAAGGGGTTCTCACTATAAACCGTAACTTTCTCATAATCTCCCCGCAAAAGCCGCACAGCCTTTCCGGAAAGCAGGTCGATGGCCGGATAAATTCGCATATGGCTCCTCCAAATAAAATTTCAATTGTTTCAAGCTCGGCCTCAACGAATGCCCTTAAAGCATTCCCTTTGTCGAAGCAGGCTTCCCCTCAAGATAGGGGTCAACGGCACAGCTTTTGGAAAGGGCACGACCAAAGGCCTTGAAAGCTCCCTCTAGTATATGGTGGGAGTTTTCCCCCGCAAGCTGGCGCAGGTGTAAGGTTATTTCCGCTTTGCGAACAAGGCTCAGGAAAAATTCCTTAATAAGCTCCGTATCAAAATCCCCAACCTTTTCCGTTGGTGGGAAAAGCTCATAAGAAAGGTGTGCTCTGCCGGAAATATCAATTGCGCATAAGATTAGAGCCTCGTCCATGGGAAGGATAATATCTCCGTATCGGATAATCCCGCCCTTATCCCCCAAGGCGGCAGAAAGAGCCTCCCCAAGACAAATTCCCACATCCTCAACTGTGTGATGGTAATCCACATGATAGTCGCCTGCACAGGTTATCTCCAACCCAAATCGTCCGTGG
>JAAYFX010000147.1 GCA_012728025.1 Clostridiales bacterium | reverse complement strand
GGCGCACAGGATAATCCTCATCAAGCATTATTTGCGCTGCGAGACGTGTTTCGGCGTTCATAAAAATAGGGGATTTTAGATTGACGGTGGACTCGCTCAGGTTTTCCGTTATCACCGCGATAACCCAGCAAAAGCAATCTCCTTCGCCCAGCATCCTTACAGCCCCCTGAGGTAAAACAGGATTAAATATATCGGAAAGCCCGCTGGGGTCTATAAGGATAAAACAAAGCTCGGGATTTTGGAGGGACTGGAGCCATGCAATATGGCCGCCTATTTCAACGTCCTGCAAAATAGCGTATTTGGTATATTCCTCAAAGCCGAAAATCGGTTGGGTGAAGTGGAATATTGATTCTTCAGAAACCTCAATCTCTCCAAAATCTCTTGTCTTTATAAGCATATTTCTTTCCTCCGGTGTAAAAGCGTCAGGCTTTTGATGATGGGCGCAACTTTCCTGCCGCAGGCTATAATCTTGTGCTCCATTCCCTTTTTAAGCCGTCTGGGAACCCTTGGTGCTTTCTATTCCTCACCTACATAATCAGGGTCTGCACTGGGCGGAACATACATAGGCCCGCCAAGATATTCAATATTTACTTGGGCGTATTCAAGTATCTTCATGCGTACGCTGCCCGGAATGAAATTCATAGCATTATCTGTAATATTCCAGTCAAATTGGGTATCACCGGAGTCGTTCTCCACATACAATTCGGCCGGACTCCAAGACAATTCCGCACCGCCCTTAGGTAAAAACGCTGTGTATAATGTGGGCTGTTGTAAAACCTTCTGTTTGAAAATATCCGAAATCTTCACACCGTTTGCAGTGTTGCTCATTTCTTTGCCAATTTCAACATACTCTCTGGTTTTTTCGCTAATATGCTGCTTGCCGGACTGAGCCCTAGAAGCGACGTAATCTCCGATTTTTTGTATGCCCAAGGACTTTCTTGCCTCATAAGTGTCAATAGAAACTTTGGTGTTTTTCGATTGAACTTTTATGCTTGGCGGAGTCCTTGTTATTTCTGCCGTAGGTGTGAAGTCTTGCTGAAGTTCGAGCTTGGCGGGCTCAATCTCAAGTTCATACTTCATCGGCGTCGTTGTTATCTGCAATAACTGCACAGCCTTTCCCTCCTTTTCTTAAATATTATCCTTTTTGCTATGCTATCTCAAGTAATCCATAAGGGACATCGGCAGAATGTTTGACCCCAGTTGAAGAATTGCTTTTAAAACATAGTCATTCATTGTCTGGTTCATGGCTTCTTCCGCATCATTAATTCCCATGAAAGTGTTAACTTGGCTATTGAAAGAATCTATCCTATTTTCAAGCCCTTTTTGAATTGTATCAAGAAAATTTGTTTTTGCGCCAATATCAGTAAGATTCGCCGTAAGCTTATCTGTTGCCAGCACTAGCTCGTTATCATATGCTCTCAGTTTTTCCATATCGTTGGCTCTTATGGCTTTTTCGATTTCCGCAAGCTGATTGTAGACATTCTTAGATATACCATCACTGTTTACTCCAAAGCCTAAAACTTCCAGTCCGGAATAGGACATCTTAAAGGCAGTATCACTTTCCACATCACTGCCCTGCATACGAATACCGATACCAATATCTGCATAAACTGGGTCGTCCATGGGGATGGGATTCCCGCTATCCGAGTCGTAATAGTGGCCGTTTATCTCATCATATAAGATATTATCAACCGAAACTTTGTTATACAAAAGCTCACCATTGGTGCCCAGTGTGAAAGGGGGGGCCGTTGCCGTGCTTCCGCCGAGAACATAAAATGTGCCATATTTAGTGTTGGCAAACTGAAGAATTTCTTCCCTCATTGCCTTAATCTCATTGGCGAGAGCATTTCGTCCGGCTTCTCCGGCCGTATCGTCAAGAGCCCTAATGACTTTTTTGCTGTGGACATCAACCAAAATATCGCTTATGGACATCATGGTAGTCTCGGTGGTGGCCATCTGCTCATTAATTGCCTTAACATTGTCATAATGCTCTTCGGTCTTAGCCAAATCACTTCTGACTCGCAAAACACGAGTCCCTGCCGAGACGTCATCCGAGATGCGCTTAAAGCGGTTGCCCGAGGCAATGCGCTCGTTGGTATCCGCCGTTTTAGTTTTGGCATTGTCAAGGTATTTCAAAAAGTTCCTTACAGTAGTTCTGTCTGATACTCTCATTCTAAAGCCCTGCCTTTCCGCTTAAAGCCCCACACGTCCGAGCCGGTTGATGAGAATGTCCAGAAGGTCATCCATTGTAGTCATCACACGGGCCGCCGCCGCATAAGATTTTTGAAATTGGAGCAAATCTGCCGTTTCCTCATCCTGCTGAACGCCGGAAACCGATTCTCTTTTGCTTAGGTAGTCGTCTGCTATTGTTGCCGAGGCATCTCTCCTGCCCTCGTTAAAGCTGACGTCAGAGCCAATCCTTCCAACAAGGTCAATCATGTATTCGCTGAATGTTCCTTTAAATTCTTCTCCGTAAGAAGAAAAGTTTGTGTCATAATTGGCTATTTTATAGGAAAGCTGCTGAGCATAGTTTTCAACGTTTTCGTCACGGCTGTATATGAAATAGCCGGGTCCCTCGTTTGACCATTCATCGCTTATGGAAATGTTTCCGGCGGTCACCTTAAGTGTTGAATCCGTCTTTCCCGTTTCGTCTTTGGCGGCAAGCAAAACCTTATAAACTATATTGCCGCTGCCATCAGTAACCGGCTTGCCGGTGGTAGCATCCGCAACGGGTATGGTGGAGTTTGCAATCTTCGTAAGCTCCGAGGCAAGAAGATTTATCCTGTCACGGTAATAAGGCACACCCTGAACGCTGGTTTCGTCATTGCTTTGGACATTGTTGCCTCTGCCGTTTAAAACCTCCACATATGCCTGTATAGCTCCGGTTTTTGCATTTACGCTTTTTCCTGTGCTGCGCCAAGCAACAGTTGCATATCCCTTTTCACTGATAGACATAGTCAGCGAATCGCTTTCCGTACGGTTAATCACCCTATGCCCACCAAAATCAACACTTACCGTACCGTCGGAATTTGATATTACATTTATATCGCCATAGCTGGCAAGCTCATCAAGAAGAAGGTTCCTCTGGTCCGTCAGTTCATTAGATATGAAATATTCGTTATTTGGATTGGCGATAACGGTTGCATCTGAGGATATTTTCTTGTTGAGATGGGTTATCTGGGAGATGATGTCATTTGTCCTGTCAATCGTTGTGCGAAGGTCTTGAGCCTGTCGGTCTGCCGACTCGGTAAGCTGTCTGTCAATTTGCTGGAGCACCTGAGTCATGTTGGTGAAGGCCGAACGCACAAGGTTTGCTTCCGAATCCAGAGTTGGTGACTGAACATATTTGTTAAGACTCTCATAAATTTTTTCTAATGCGCCCAAAACTCCGGAAGTGTCTGTAACATCAACAGCTTCGGGAAATATGTCCAAAATGTCATTCTGGAGGTTCGCTGTCTGCCCATAGTGACTAGCCAGCGAATATTCCTCACGAAAGCATTTATCCAGAAAGGAATCTCTGAGCTGGGAAATGCCAAGAATGTCAACCCCCTGCCCCGCCTGACCTATGGTGCTGGAGGCAACACGATTTGCCGTGCTGTTAATATATGCCGCTGTTCTATCCACTCGCTGCCTTGTATAGCCGTTTGTTTCCCTGTTTGCAAGGTTGTTTCCAACTATATCAATTGCTTTTTGATTGGCGAAAACAGATGACTTCGCCGCTTCAAAGCCCATAAAAGTTGACCTAATCATATGTACCCCCTATACCTCACCCGCAAATGTTTTTCCGGATGTACCTGTATCTCTTCGTCCTCCGGAAGGCCCGTAGACGTTCTTTTCCTGATTAAAGCTATCTTTTTGAAGGACAGTTTCCAAAATTTTAAAGTTTGTTTGGGCAAGCTCTAAAGCCTGCTTATTCTGTTCCTTAATGCTCTCTGTCAAAGCGGTAATCTCCCGTACAAGGGCTGTCAGCCGCCTCTTGTCCTCCCCTTCGTCCATTCCGGCCAAAAACTCTCTGGCAGTAAGCGTTTCTGGGGACAGAGCCTCTTGAAGCTGAATTCTTTTATCTTCCAGAGAGCGGAGCTTCATAGTTTGAGCCTGCTGAGTTGAGATAATGGTTTCAAGCTTTGCCATATCGCTTTCAAGCAAAGCCTGCCGCTTTGCCCGCTCGTTTTTTTCAACCTCCGTAAGCTCATCACGGTATTTTTCCATGAAGGCTATATATTCAGAATAAGCCCCCATTTATATGTCCCTCGCCCGCAGTTGTGCCTCACCGGCACCGAGAACATAGCGTGTAATCGCTCCCGCAATATCCGCTCCCGAAGCGGGGCAGGCATCCCCGCTGTACTGCTGCTTCAGCCTTGCTATTTTTTCAGGGGAAGCGGCTTTTTCACTTTGTGCCGCATAGCTTTTTGTATAAGCTGCAAGCTGAGCCTTAAAGCTTCCCTCAGAGCTTATATCCACCTTATCGGCACGGGCGGTGTCTGTATCTGTGCGGGTAGCCCCGTCACCTGCTCTCTGTGTGACACGCCCAAAGCCCGTTTGGGGCTGCTGTATTCTGTAATAATTCTGAAGGGCATTTATATCCATAATAGCCTCCTTGCGCTCTTTGCGCTAAAATCCGGTTTGGGCCTTAAATTTAAAGGTTTTTTCAAAACCGCCTTCTATAATATGTCTGGCGATGCCGGAACTGGTTTTTCATTGTTTTAATCCGATGCACATATATGCACACAGATTTTAATACTCTTCAATCTATTTATTCCGCCTTATTAGTAAAATGAAAGTCTTTTTTTATATTTTTAAACTTTTATCTTGGCTTGGCTTTAAAATATGAAGTTATTAAGACCTTTTTGGGTTCTTTATATAAAATTAAGAAGGTTTTTACAAAAATCACTATTTTAAACTTCACATCACTAAAACTG
>JAAYFX010000146.1 GCA_012728025.1 Clostridiales bacterium | reverse complement strand
GCAGCTTACTCTTATGAGATGCAGAATAAGGGAAAAAGTTCGCTGTCCACTCCATCGGTGTTTACACGGCATATGAGTACCATAGAACCAATCACTAAATTATATATAAGGAGATTACAATTATGTGTAAAATAATATTCATTGGGAACTATAAGGGTGGTGTGGGTAAAACAACAACAACATTAAATCTTGCCCAATATTTTTCCAAAAAGAATCATAAAGTGCTCACAATAGATTTGGACCCTCAGAGTTCTCTCAGCGAAATTCAAGTATCCAACTTTTTAGGTATGCTGTTAAAAGATATCCCTGATTCAGAAACCTTAAACTATGTTTATGACCTTTCAATCATGAAAATAAAAAAGTATCCTAATTTGGATTTGCAGTTTTCATCATCAATTATAAAAAGAGCGGATAATTATAACTTTATTCCATCCAGCCTTTTTTATAAGGATGGGAAGGGGCTTGATTCTTTGGCAATTAATATGGAAGAAAGTTTTGAATATTTATCGATACTGAAAAGTTACATTGATACAATTAAGGATAATTATAATTTTATTTTAATTGATTGCCCTCCATCTAGTAATCTAATTACTCAATCAGCTTTTTTGCTATCAGATTACTTTCTTATCCCCACTGTTTTAGATGAAATCAGTACAAATGGTGTTATTCATTATATTCATACAGTACAAAATACATATAAAAAATACTGTGTAGAGCACGATGATGCTATTTTGGCAAAACACTATTTTGGAAACCGCCCAGAACTGATAGGTGTATTTTACAATTTAATTAGAGGTCAGGTCAATTATGATGTTGCTAGTAGTAATTTTGAAGAGGCCTTGAAAAACACAGGAGATGTTTATATATTTCCTTACAATATAAATAATTATATTGACATTGCAAGGTCAACTGAAAAGGGAAAAGTCTCAAAAGAAAAAAATGACTTTGCTCATTTTTCCGAATTAGTACTTAATCGATTAGATGCAATGCAGGAGAAATAAAATGCTTACAAGTCAGCAAATTAATGAATTGGAATTTATAATTAACTATCTGAATAATACTGAGAGTCCAAAAAAAGAAGATATTCAAGACAAAGCAGAGGATTTAGACTACCTATTAAAAGTGCTTTCTACCGTAAAAACCTCAAAAATTAAAAGGCTTTTTAAAAAGCCAGTTAATAAAGAGTTTGAATTAGTCAGCACTTCTTACGATAAAGAAAATGTGATGAAACTTTTTGCATCTTCTTGCAATGAAGATATTATTAAAGACTATTCTTTGGCACAGTTGAAAGAAATGTTTACTGCAGTCTATGGTAAGAAGCCCATGTCAAAATCTAAAAAAGAAGATATTGCCAACTCAATAGATAAAATGCTTCAACAAATAGAACGAGTTGAAGGGTTTAACGAACTGGGGAAATAAATCAAAAACTAGGCGCAAGAGAGAAATTATCCCCAAAAGTGATGCGGAAGACGCCTATGCAGATGCAATGGATGTTTTAGAAGAATTCCATAAACATTAGTAGATTACATCGACCAGAGTTGGCTCACCAATTTTAATATGCCAAGCCCATATATCAAACTGCAAGCATAAAATAACGTTTCCGCAACAACACCTTATCTCGGTGATTTTGAAAAACCTTTCAGTTCGGGTTCCTTAAGCTAATAAAATACCCCTTCATCAAGAATGTCTAAGCTAGTGATTGTTTATCATAGAAATGTAATTTAACCCCTTAAGTGTTAAATTTGAATCGAAAATATCCATTACATTGGTATTGCCTACAAAAAGGTCTGAAAGCCCTCCTGTGGCAATAACCTTAAAATCAATCCCCAGTTCTTTCTTCAGATGGCGGACAAAATATTCAAGTTGCCCAAGACAACTGTAAAAGATGCCGGCTTTCATGCTGCTCACCGTATTTGTGCCCATAACCTTGTCTGGCTTTTCAATCGCTATTTTAGGCAGCTTGGCAGTTTTCTCCCATAAAGCCTCGGCACAACTCCTTATTCCTGGGGCTATAACCCCTCCAAGAAACTCCCCTTTTTCTGTGATTACATCATAGGTGGTGGCTGTGCCAAAATCAATTACTAAAAGCGGGCCACCGTAATCATGGAAAGCCGCCGCTGCGTTTACCAGACGGTCAATGCCCAGCTCCGCAGGGACATCAGTGCTAATCTTAATTCCAGTTTTCGTATCATTGCCTACTATGAGCGGTTTAACCGGAATTAGCTTACGCACACCTTCCAGAAATACTTTTGTAGTTTCAGGCACAACTGTTGATATGGCTATGGCTTTAATATCCTCGGCATTTATCTTATTTTTACATAAAATGCTTATAACATCCTGCTCAAATTCATCCGGTGTTTTTGTCACTTTCGTCTTCAAGCGGGCTGTCGCCATTAGCCTGTCGCAGTCATAAACGCCAAGCTTAATATTTGTATTACCCATATCTGCCACAAGTATCATATCTCTTATCCTTTAATCTTCCCTCAATATGATTTCTACAATTTCTTCCCACGGCAGAAGTTTTCCTGCACCAATATCCCCGCAGGCAAGACGTCCGGAATCGGTATCCAGCACCTCATAGCCATATTCCCTGAGCTTCTTCAGGTTGTCTTGTACGATTAAATTTTCCCACATTGCAGTGTTCATGGCTGGTGCTATTATTTTACGGCAGGTCGCAGCCATAATTGTTGTTGAAAGCATATCGTCAGCAATGCCGCAAGCGATTTTTCCGATTATGTTCGCTGTTGCCGGCACAACTATAAAAATATCCGCTTTTTTCGCAAGTGATATATGCTTCACATCCCAACAGTCTGTCGGCTCGAACATATCAGTGATGACCTTGTTTTGCGATAATGTTTGGAATGTCAGGGGTGTGACGAACTTTTGGGCGCTTTCAGTCATAATCACATCCACATTATGACCTTTTTTGACCAGCGCATTCACAATTTCCGCCGTCTTATAACACGCAATGCCGCCGGAAATTCCGATTACAATTGATTTCATAAGCAGTCTCCTGTTGTCATGCTTCCCGTTTCTGTCTCGGCAGAAGTCCCATTAAACATACGCTGAACAATGCCTTTGGCGATTTCTTTTTTTGTGTTGTATCTGCCGATAACACAGCCTTCATTCAGCAAAAGGGCTTCATGCCTATCATTTTGGATTTTGTCCATATCGTTTGCCAAAACTAGATTGCAACCTTTATTTTTAGACAGCTCTTTGGCAACACTTATTAACTCCTCCTCAGATACACCCTTAAGCAATTTAAAGCCCACTAAAAAGGATTCAGGACTGAGCTTTTTAATTTTTTCTATAAGCTTCGGTGTCTTTTTTAAGGTGAGCATTAATTCCGCTTTTGAGCTTACCTTGGATGAGGCATTAAGAATACGTTTTGGGTTTTTTAGAACATTGCCTATATACTCTTTAAGCTGTTCTTCTGACAGGCTCTTTTCATTGTCATTCAG
>JAAYFX010000145.1 GCA_012728025.1 Clostridiales bacterium | reverse complement strand
GTTAAAAGCGCCTTCAACCAAAGGCACAACTGTACCCATAAAGGCAGAGCCGATGCCATAGGCTATGGCTGTATTAAAGGGATCGCCGGCAGCGGCGGTGTAGTGCAGCCGAAGATAATTTACGCTAAGGCGCCGCCTTAAGCGAGCCAAGGACTTAAGCCCCATTTTAATAAGAGCGAAAATGTCATCCTTTGTCATGGGGGGCTTTTTCTTTTTTTCTTTTTTCGCCTTTTTAGCTTTTTCG
This sequence comes from Clostridiales bacterium, assembly GCA_012728025.1. Classification (GTDB taxonomy): domain Bacteria; phylum Bacillota; class Clostridia; order Oscillospirales; family Oscillospiraceae; genus UBA2658. The sequence continues at coordinate 5,012 of JAAYFX010000145.1, read as the reverse complement.
GGCTTAGGAGGCTTGGGCTTTTTTGGTTTTTGAGCTTTTTTGCGCCTTGGGAAAAGCTTAATATTTATAAGACCGATGCGGGCATAAAGGCGGAAGGCCTTGCCGTCATAGCCTCCGTCTATACCAATGGGGAGCAGCAGGAGAACGGAAAAAATTATAAATATGATAAGAAGTGCTTTCAAATGCTCACTCCCTTCAGCGATTTGGGAAAAGCCTAGTTTTCCTCTATGGACATTTGCTTTATTTCTTCGGCTTTCACAGCCTCCAAAAGGCTTCCAAGCTGCTCTCTGCTCTCGTCGGAGCCGGCTTCGGGAAGCTTTGGCAGCTCGGATAAATCAGATATGCCCATTGTCCGAAGAAACAGCTCTGTGGTGCGGTATATAGAGGGTCTGCCGGTGACATCCAGCTTACCGCAAGCCTCTATAAGCCCTCTTTCCAGCAAAACACCCATTGTATAAGAACTGTCCACTCCACGAATTTGGTCCACATAAGCTCGGGTTACCGGCTGAAAATAAGCGCAGATAGAGAGAACCTCCAAAGCAGGCTGGCTAAGTCTTGGCGGTTTTCTGCGCTCCAAGGCTCTAACAATCTCCTGAGAAAACTCCGGTGCGCTGCAAAGCTGGAGGCTGTCTCCCATACGTGCAAGCCTTATGCCCCGACGGTTAAAGCTGTATTCGTCGGAGAGCTTTTTTGCGCACTCGTGAACCTCGTCATCAGAAATCCCTAAAACAAGGGCTATTCTGGATGCCGGAATCGGCTCACCTGCTGCAAAAAGTATAGCCTCTATTGCACTTTCAATTTCCTTATTATCCATTAAAAGGCTCTTTCCTATTCACTAAAGGTTTCTTCGGTAAAATCTTCGGGAGGCTCTCCGATAAGGGTTACGGACATTTCCCCCCCGTTACTATAAAGGCTTATGCTGCCATGGCTGCAAAGCTCTAAAACAGAGATAAAGGTGGCAATAAGCTCCGAGCGGCTACGGCTGATTTCGTAAAGCTCACGAAGAGGTATGGAGCTGCTATTGCGTAAAAGTTCAATAAGCTGGGAGCTTTTTTGCCGAACGCCGTATATGATGCGCTTTGGCATGGAAGGTGTTTCCTGTCCGGAGCTTGTGTTTTTAGAAAAAACACTAAACAGCGCATTTATAAGCTCTTGTGGCTGGTGGCTGTAACGGTATTCACCGGAGTCGAAGGTTTTAAGAGGCTCCGGCTCCTTGGAAAACATGAGAAGCCCCTGCTGTGACATACGAGATAGCTCCTCAGTCACCGCCTTAATGCTCATATAAGCATCGTGACAGCGTATTTGCTCCAGTGATGACATAAGCTCCTCCAGCTCGGAAACTTCCTCATCGCCGGAGAGCAGGGTTCTTGTTTTTATATAGACAAGATGGGAGGCCATCTGGACAAACTCGCTGGCAATGTCTAAATCCATCTCCTGCATTTTGCTTATATGTTCAAGATATTGGTCTAGAATTTCGGAAATTTTCAGGTCACGTATCTCAATTTTGTTTTTCGAGAGAAGCATAAGAATAAGGGTTAAAGGCCCTGTGAAATCCTGCATCTCATCACTGCTTTTTACGATGCCCTCAAGGTGAAAGGTGGGGTTTTTCATTTTCACATCCATTTCCTATGCCTTATAGTTTGAAAGCCATAAGGCGCCTTTTCGGCCATGCCCTAGAAACTAAAGGAAAGACCAAACCTTGTCAGAACGGAAAGATATGTCATAAGCGCCTGTGTCGCCTTTATAAGAAAGGGGGTGAATGTCTGCGCCGCTATAAGAATGAACAAAACTATCATGCCATAGCGCTCATAGCGCATGAGCTTGTAATAATTTTTCTCCGACAGAACAGAAAACAATACCTTTGAACCGTCAAGAGGGGGCACGGGGATAAGGTTAAACACCGCAAGAGCGCAGCTTAAGTATGCCGTTGTTACAAGGGTATCCATAATTACAATGCCGGCCTCTCCCAGCTTATAAAGAGGGATATATAAAAACCCATAGATAAGGAGGATAAAGGCGGCGAGAATTATGTTTGAAACAGGGCCGGCAAGGGCGGTTATGGCCATGTCCCTTTTGGGTTTTTTAAAGTTTCCCATATTGACAGGCACAGGCTTCGCCCAGCCAAATTTAAAAATCACCATCATCATAAGCCCCATTGGGTCTATATGCCTTATGGGGTTAAGGGTAAGTCTGCCTGCGTTTTTTGCCGTATTGTCACCTAGTTTGTAGGCGACAAAGCCGTGACAAAGCTCGTGAAATGTCACGCAGATAAGAGCAGGTATGATGGATATGAGAATGCTTGTTAAAACGCTCCAGTTAAGACCGTTTAAAAAGGTTTTAAAAGTTTCTATGCTTACCCCTCCCTTTCAAGGAAAAAGGCGTATTGTACCGCCTGATTATACCAAAAAGGCTTCAAAAATACAAGGGCGGGAGTAAAAACACCCCTGCCGGCAACAAAACCGGCAAAGCCGCCTTACTCCCGCGCGCCCCTTATTTTACATAGTTTAATATTTCATCCAAAAGTTCTTCCCTGCCATCTCCTTTTTCAGCGGAAAAGGGAAGGATTTTAACCCACTCCGGAAGGGTCAGGGTTTCACGGATAATTTGAATATTAGGCTCAATCTCGCCTTTTTTAAGTTTATCGCATTTGTTGGCGACAACCACCATAGGACAGCCTGTGGCCTTAAACCAATGGGCCATTGTAACATCGTCCAAGGTGGGCTTGTGCCTGCTGTCAACAATCATGACCCCAAGGGTAATGAGATTTTCCATTGCAAAAAACCGCTCCATAAGACGGCCCCATCGGGCCTTTTCTTCCTTGGAAACCTTGGCGTAGCCATAGCCGGGCAAGTCGACAAAATAAGCTTTATTGTCAATGAGAAAGTAGTTTACGTGTACGGTTTTTCCCGGAGATTGGCCTACCCTTGCAAAGTTTTTCCTGTTAAGCAGGCGGTTTATAACCGAGGATTTGCCCACATTTGACTTGCCCGCAAAAACAATGGAAGGCATGGTGGCTTCAATAAAATCCTTGGGCTGTGCCGCCGATTTAATAAATTCTGTGTTGTGAATGTTCATAATATCACCTATTGTCTCAGTCTTGAGGAGCAAATTGTATCACCGGAATCTATAATCGGAATGAGGGCCTCACCCTCAATTGCTCCCTCGGCATCATTGACCCGAAACTCACGGTTTAAAGCAATGTCCAAAATATTGTCGATATGGTCTGTGGCGACAAAGTTTAAAGCCGCACGGACACTGGGGTCAATATCCTCAAGGTCTTTTTCGTTATCCAGAGGAATAATAACTGTTTTTACGCCAGAGCGCAGAGCCGCCATGGTTTTTTCCCGCAGGCCGCCTATGGGCAGCACCCTGCCCCTAAGGCTTATTTCCCCTGTCATGGCAACGTCCCGACGCACCGGCGTTCCTGTAAGGGCGGAAATGAGGGCTATGCAAATGGTTATGCCTGCTGAGGGGCCGTCTTTTGAAACTGCCGCCTCGGGAAAGTGGATATGCAAGTCGCAAGTTTTATGGAAGTCTTGGGGAATGCCCAAAATCGCCCTGCGACTGCGGATATAGCTTAAAGCGGCCTTGGCAGACTCCTTCATAACATTCCCAAGATTTCCGGTTAAAACAAGCTCGCCGGAGCCTTCAAGAACGCTTACCTCCACATCTAGCACAGTGCCGCCCACAGATGTCCATGCAAGGCCCCGCACAAGGCCGATTTCATCTGCTGGAGCCAAGGTGTCCGGTTTATATTTGGCAGGGCCTAAAAGACCTTCCAGCATACCAGAGCGAAGGCGCATACTTTTAATTTCCCCGTCAGCTATTCTCTTTGCCGTTTTACGGCAGATGTTTGCAAGCTCTCGTTCTAAAATTCTAACGCCTGATTCCTTGGTATAGAGGTTTATAAGCTCACGAATCGCATCATCACTAAGCCTTAGCTGGGCAGCAGAAAGACCGTGCTTTTTGCGTTGCTTTGAAAGCAGATGGCGCTTTACAATTTGAAGCTTTTCCTCGTCGGTATAACTTGAAAGCTCTATAACCTCCATACGGTCTAAAAGGGCTCTGGGTATGGAGTCCGTTGTGTTTGCCGTTGTTATAAAAAGGCAGTCTGAAAGGTCATAGGGTATTTCAAGGTAATGGTCACGGAAGGCATAGTTTTGCTCTGCATCAAGAGCCTCCAAAAGGGCTGCCGCAGGGTCGCCCCTATGGTCGCTGCCCAGTTTATCAATCTCATCAAGGAGCATTAAAGGGTTTGAGCTTTTTGCCTGAATAAGTCCCGCTATTATGCGGCCGGGCATTGCGCCCACATAGGTTTTCCTATGACCTCGAATTTCCGCCTCGTCGTGAACGCCCCCTAAAGAAATGCGGGCAAGCTTACGGTTGGTTGCTCTGGCAATGCTCATGGCAACACTGGTTTTACCCGTCCCCGGAGGGCCTACAAGGCAAAGAACTGTGCCCTTAAGGTCAGGTGCAAGCTTTCGCACGGCAAGGTATTCTAAGATGCGCTCCTTAACTTTTATAAGCCCAAAATGGTCATTATCCAAAATTTTACTGGCTTTTTCAATATCTATGGTTTCGGTGGTCCGCAGGTTCCATGGAAGCTCCAAACAGGTATCAAGATAAGTGCGTATAACGGCGCCTTCCGAGGAGCCGGAGGGTTGCTTTGAAAGGTGGGCCACCTCTTTAAGAAGCTTTTCTGTAAGCTCATTAGAAAGATTTAAGTCAAGAATTTGGTTTCTGTATTCACGTATATCATCATAATCGTCGTCAAATTCCCCAAGCTCAGCCTGAATTATTTTAAGCTGCTCTCGGAGGAAAAAATCCTTTTGGGATTTGCGCATCTGCTCATGGGTGCGCTCATTTAAATCCTGCTCAATGGATAGTATGCTGATTTCCTTAGCCAGAAAGCGGTTTAAAAGGGAAATGCGGGAAAGGGGTCTTATTTCTTCCAGAAGGGCTTGCTTTTTTTCCGGACGCATATAAATGTTCTGGGCAATATAGTCGGCTAT
>JAAYFX010000144.1 GCA_012728025.1 Clostridiales bacterium | reverse complement strand
GTTACAAGGCCATTAAAAAACTTCAGAGCATCACCGGTTTTGCCGTTTTCATCAAAAACAATGCCGTTTTTCACAGTAAAGTTTGTGCCGCAAATCTCAGCACCTGTAAGTCCGCCTACTGCGGAAGCGTCCAAAAACTTCTTTTCCGCATCTATGGAGCTTAGGGTAAAGGTGCCTGCCGAATGCTCGTTGCCGCCGTTAGCCTCTTTGATTGCTGAATTTATCTCCTCATTTAGCTTATCAAGGCTTTCAAACTTTTCACTTTGGTTTAGCATAACGGCAATTGCTCCTGTGGCGGAAATGGTTGCCGAAACCTTTTGACCAAGGGGAAGCTCGGCACTGGAGCCAAAGGAAATGCTGACATTACTCTTTTTTGTGGCATTACTGGCAGAGAGCTTATACTCAATGCCGTTTATGGTGGTGGTCATACTGCCCGCCATGGGATTAACAGAGCCTATGTTATCAAGTTTTATTTTTTTTGTGTCCGGCGCACCGTCAGAGCCGGAAGTGCCCAAAACGAAGTTGCCATTTATATCTGTAAGGTAGCCATTGGAGTCATAGTCCAAAAGACCGGCCTTGGTGTAAAATATGTTGCCGTCAGGGTCCATCACCTGAAAAAATCCCTCACCCGCAATGGCTACGTCAAGCCCATAGCCGGTGGATTGCAGGCTGGACTGGTCCATTTGAGTCTGAATTGCGGCAACCTTTGAGCCGTAACCCACGCTGGAGGGGTTTGTTCCGCCACGGTTTGCAGTGCCCGCCGAAGCGGAGGAGATGGTCTGGTAAAAAATATCGCTGAATACCGCCCGCTGGGACTTGTAGCCATAAGTGTTTACGTTGGCGATATTGTTGCCTATAACGTCCATTTTGGTTTGGTGGGTTTTAAGGCCCGCCACACCGGAGAACATTGCTCTATTCATGCTTTAACTCCTTTTTTGGAACCGGAGAGCACCCATCTGTCATTCAGGGCGCTTATAGCCTCCTCAAAAGGTCCAGCTAGATAATAACGGTTCCATCAATATTTGTAAATACATTACCTTTCATATTACTGCTGTCCACTGCGGTAATTACAGTGTTATTGGGAATGTTGACTAAAAATGCGGTGCTGCCCACAAGAATCAAAGGCTCTTCCAGTTTTTTGTCGTTTGCGATTTTCACTCCCTCATTTAAGCGGTTTAAATTGTCGCCGTTTAGTTCGATATTATGTTCGGCAACTCTTTTAACTGCGTGTTTTGAGAAGTTGACCTCGCTGTTTTGGCGGATAGCCTCTGTGAGCATACTCTGAAAGCTGCCCTTATCTGACCCTTCCGCATCCTTAGATGTGCCGACCGCAGGCTGTGTCCGAGGCGTTCCCGAAACAACAGGGTTATAGAATTTAAGGCGCATATCGTCCATGATGTTTGCTCCTTTACCCTAATAATTTGTTTTTGTTATTGTGGGTTTGTAAACGGATTTTGTGCCGTTTTCCTCTGTGACCACAACATTTATATAGTATGACGAGCCAGATTCCAGTCCATTTATAGTGTAACTTGTCAATCCCTGCCGCTCGGCAAGGCCGGCCATTGTTCCCGCTTCAACCTTTTCAACTGTGTTAAAAGGGCCTTCAGTAGAATAATAAACTGTATACTTGAGGTTTGATGCCGCAGCCTCATCCTCTGTGGGAACTGTCCAACTTACTGTTGCGGAAGACTGGGTAACGCTGTCTGCTTTTATGGAGAAAGACTCGGGGTTTATTGTAGAGCCTGTTTCGGCATCTCCTGTTTGAACCTGCATTATCTGCTCTAATGTATACTTTTTGCCGCCGATATAAAAGATATATTCACCGTCTACAAGAGATACTTTATCAACAGTGCCTGTGGTTGTGTCCAAATCGCCGTTTATCGTAAATCTTGAGGCTGTAACAGTTTTTCCAACCATGGACATGGCATAGCTTGATTTTGAATATAGGGCCATTTCCTGCATCATCTGCATATTTGACAACTGGGTTATCTGATTCATCATTTCACTGTTATCCATAGGGTTTGTGAAATCCTGATTTTGCATCTGGGCTACAAAAAGCTTCAAAAAGTCTGATGATGTCATGGTTGCATTATCTGTTTTGTTGGTAAATACGGCATTTATCTTATTGTTTGTTGCCGCTGCGGTTCCGCTGATTGCGTTATTGTTCATGTAATTGCTCCTCCTTTCCATTAAACATAGGCATCAAGTCTTTGGCTTAAAGATGCCGCTGTGTAAACAGAGGATACTTCCCCGCCTGATGAATTTGCTCCCTCGGTTCCGACAAAACCAGACGCCGCAACGCCATCATGACTTCGGCCCTTATTAAACTGCCCATTTTCAAATTGCTGATGGTTAAATTGCTGAGAAGCCATATCAAATCCCTGAGTATAGCTTGGTTGTGCCTGCACCACCGCCTCACTTACCTCTGCGTTCATGGGGGCAAGGTTAAGCTTTAAAGCTTGCAGCTCGCTGTTTATAAGCCTTGCCGTCTGGGAGCTTAAAGTGCTTATGCTTACCGAGGTTTTTCCCGCCTCTTCAATAAGCTTAACGGTTATCTCGCCAAGGCTTTCGGGTTTAAGCTTTAGTATAAACTCGCTTTTTCCAAGGCTGATATTTTCCTTTATGCTTTCGCTTATCTGCTCTTTCAGTTCAAGCCCTTCCACGTTTTCCATAGCCTTAAGCCTTAACTCGAAGGGTGATGAAACCTTGTTTTGGGAAACTCGGCTTTGCAAGGCATCCACGTCAAGCTCCTTAGTCCGCTCGTCTTTTAGAGCAGGCTTTGAAACTGTCTGTTTCAGATTTTGGGCCTTAATGCGATTTTCGTCCCCGTCGTCATCGGTTGTATCCATGACCTTTGGGGCTGCTGTCTGCATATGTAATGTATCGTTTTGGGCGATAAGCTCATCAGGCTGCTGCACTGCCACATCTTGAACGATGTTCCGTACTGTTTGCTCAGCGGCCTTTGGCAAGGCTTGCTGGGCCTCTGTAAGAATTGGGTTTACATCTAAATCTGTATCCAAATCCAAAGCTTCAATTTCATTGTTAACAGGCTGTGAAACCTGAGCTAAAGTCTGCTTTGGAGATAGAGTCTGCATATTTAGATGTGTAGCAAAAAGATTTTGTTCAGGAAAATCTGATGATTGATTAGGCGTGGCTGTTTGGAAAAAACCTAAAAGGTCAAAAGACTGTATGTCCTGAGTCTGGTTTTGCAAAAGAGTCACCATTTCACTTGCTTCGCCTTGGCCAAGATTCTCCTGCCCGATTTGTATGTCCTGATTTTGAGAGATAAGGTTCATTATAATTTGCAGGAAAGGGTCAACCATTTCACAATCTTGAGCCATCAGACCTTTGCCTATTCTGCCCTGACCTCTTACCGTCTGGTTAGGCTGTAATTGCTGCTGAGTTATAATTGTGTTCTGCATTCATTTCTCACCTCCTTTCATTGACTTGTTTCCTTTGGACATTCCTAGGCAAGCTTTGCTGTATCGTCGCCCCCTTGGGTTTTGTCCGCCAGTTTATTTGAAATAACCTGCATGACTTCGTTTTCCTGCTCTTTTGCTTCAAGGAGAAGATATTCCTCGTATAGTTTTTCCTCAAGCTTATCCATGCCGGTTTTTTCTTGATATATTGCGACAACAACCTTCCTTTGGACTTCAATCTCTTCCTCGGCCTTTTTAAGCTGTTCATAAAGCAGCTTAATCTGTTGTCTTGCATTTTCTATAAGGTAGCTGTATGAGTTCATCTCCACCATGGAGATGCCCTTGGCCTGTTTTTTTTGGGCCTTTGCTGCTGTTTCCGCTTTAAAGTTTTCCGTCTCGTTAATTTTTATTATAATTTCGGTGCGCTTTCTCTGAAGAGCGCCCAAAACCTTTTTTTCCTTATCAAGAACTTGAGTCTTATAGTTTCGTACACGGTCAAGCTTAAAATGGAAAGATTTCACGTCTATCCTCCCTTTATATCACAGACTCTTGTAATAAGGCAACAGTTTTACTGAAATCACATGGTTGGTCAACATTTTGTACGAGAAATTCATTTATCCCCTTCATATGTTCCAAGGCATTGTCAAGCTCGGGGTTACTGCCGGCCTTATAAGCTCCGATAGAAATAAGGTCCTCGTTGTCTTTATAGATTGCCAGCATACTTCTAAGTTTGTTGGCCGCCGCCTTATGCTCCGGCTCGGCAATTCCTGACATAAGACGACTTACACTGTTTAAAACATCTATGGCGGGATAGTGATTTTTTGCGGCAATTTTTCGGGAGAGGATGATGTGCCCATCTATTATGCTTCGCACCGTATCGGCTATGGGTTCGTTGGTGTCATCCCCCTCTACAAGAACAGTATAAATTCCGGTGATGGAGCCGGTTTGGAAGTTTCCTGAGCGCTCCAGCAGTTTTGGCAAAGCAGAATAAATGGATGGGGTGTAGCCTCTGGCTACGGGGGCCTCCCCTGTGGCAAGACCGATTTCCCTTTGAGCCATGGCAAAGCGGGTGAGAGAGTCCATCATAAGCAGGACATCCTTGCCCTGCAAGCGAAAATACTCCGCTATGGAAGTGGCGGTTTGGGCACACTTAAGGCGCATTAAGGCAGGCTGGTCGGAGGTAGCCACAACTAAAACAGAGCGCTTTATCCCTTCCGGCCCTAAGTCTCGCTCGATAAATTCCACAACCTCACGTCCACGCTCTCCCACAAGGGCGATTACGTTCACATCTGCACGGACATTGCGGGCTATCATGCCCATAAGAGTGCTTTTTCCAACGCCGCTTCCGGCGAAGATGCCCATTCTTTGTCCCTTGCCTATTGTCAAAAGTCCGTCAATTGCACGTACACCCAGCTCAATAACCTCTGTTATCGGCGG
>JAAYFX010000143.1 GCA_012728025.1 Clostridiales bacterium | reverse complement strand
CTCCAACGCTGTCCACAAGGTCTGAAAAGCCCGAATTTTCATCCATATGCTCATAGGCATTTTCCAAAACCTTTTCCAAGGCCTTTTGGCGAAGCTGGGCGCATTTGTCCTCGTCACCCACACGAAAGTCCGGCGAGATACCCAGTCTGTGGCAATTTTCCCGCAAAAGGTTGGTGCAAAAGCTGTGGATGGTGCCGATTTGCGCCCTGTGGCACAAGGTAAGCTGACGGCGAAGGCGGCGGTTTTCCGGCTCCTTGGCGCTTCTTTTGGAAAGCTCTGTGATAATGCGCCCGCGAAGCTCTGCCGCCGCCGCTCTCGTGTAGGTTATTATAAGAAAGCGGTCTATGCCCACGGGGGAGGTTTCGTCGCAGACGTAAGACATAAGCCGTTCTGTAAGCACACGGGTTTTTCCACTGCCTGCCGCCGCCGAAACAAGAAGGGATGACCGGCGAAGGCCAACCGCCGCCGTCTGCTGCTTTGTAAGTGTTATTTCGCTCATTTTTCATCCTCCAGTCTGCTCCAGAACTCCTCGGGCTTAAGTTTGGCCAGATAGTGCCTTTGGTCTTTTTCCTCGTCAAATCGGCAGACACTGCCATAGGGGCAGAAAAGACAGGCGTTTTCCTGCTCGCTCCTATAATAGGGGCGGGCATCAATGCTACCTTGAGAAATGGCTTCGGAAAGCTCCAGAAGCTTTTTCTCTCCATGGGTTTTTAAAAGGGAAAAGCCGTCTTCGTCGGCAAGGCTGTCTCCGGAGACACTGCCGTCCTTTTTATACTTAAGGGGAATATACTCCGGCTCGTCAGAGCCTTCCATGGCCCGTATAACTTTTTCGCTGTTTAAAATAAGTCCGCTGCGCTGTCTTTCCTTTGCCCGCTGTTTTGCAAGCTCTCCGTCTGTAAGGTCACTGGGAGCGCTTATCAGGGGGTCTTTTGCCGGAACATAAAGAACCCCAGCCGGAGCAACAGGACTGCCATAGCGCCGCTCTCCTTGGGTTTCCAGAGCAAAAAGGTAAAGGAGCATCTGCATTCCCATGCCATGGTATATATCCGACAGGGAAAAGGATTTTTTTCCGGTTTTATAGTCAATGACCCGAAGGTATAAAACCCCGTCTATAAGGCAGCCGTCCACCCTGTCGGCTATGCCGCTTATGTTAAGGGCGGTTTTGCCTCCCTCAATGCGAAGCTGTGGTTCGTCGCCGCCCTTCATAAAGGAAAGCTCGAAGTCCAAGGGCGCAAAATCCGAGCGGGAAAGCTCACGCACCATGTCGGCCACAACAGAGGCCACAGAGGGGCGCAGACGGCTGAAAAGGTAGATGAAGCGGGGGGATTTATCCTCAAGGTTATTAAGCTTTTCCCTTATATATGCTTGTATATGCTTTTCCGTAACAGCTTCTATATGAGCTTCGTCGGCATTTTTAAAACCACCTGAGGAGGATATTTCATTGGCGGCATTTTCAAGGACATAGTGCATAAAGGTGCCAAGCTCCGGAGCGTCAAAGCTTGCCCTCTCCCTTTCCTTTAAGCCCAGACCATAGCGTAAAAAGTAAGAAAAACGGCAGGCGGAAAAAGAGTCTGCCCGAGAAGGGGAGATGGAAAGCTCCTTTCCGTAAAGGCTTATGAGAGAGTCCTCCGAAAGCCTGCCCCTGTCCATGGAAACTCTTTGAGAAAGCTCTTTAAGCCTTTCTTTGCCCTTGTCTGTTGAAAGGAAATATTCCCTTGCAAGCTCCCCCTTCTTTGTTTTGTCCCCCACTGCCATAATATAAGCGGGGTTTTGTGCGGAAAGTCTTGCTTCTGAAAGGGAGAAGATTTCCGTTTCCATATTAAAAAGCGCCTTGGCACGATTGATAAGAAAGCTTGGGCGAAGGGCAGAGCCGTCATTTTGGAAGGCAGGATATGAAATTATTATGCTCTCTGAGGGCAGGGAAACACAGTTATATATAAGGGAAAACTCCCGTGAAATATCCTCTATGCCGCCGCATAGGGGCAAACCCAAAAAGGAAAGCTCCTCCCTTTCTTCCGAGGATAAAAGCCCGCCGCCGTCGCCGCCTCTCGGTAACTGCTCGTCAGATGCCCCGAGGATGAAAAGGTGCTTTATATGGCGGCGGCGCATTCTGTCCATATCTCCTGCCGCCACACTATCTGCCGAAATGGGGATTGCGGAAACCTCATATTGGGAAAGTTGCCTTGAAAACAGCCTTGAAAACTCCTCCTGTGAAAGGGGCAAACTCCCCAAAAGGGCCGAAAGCTGTTCTAAAGAGCTGACGATAATGTCCCAAATCTGGCTAAGCTCTGCCGAAAGAAGCGTAAAGCCCGCTTCTTCCAAGGCGCTTGCTCGTTCCCCAAGCCTTGAGGGAAGGTCTATCTGCAAGAGAAAATCATAAAGCACCTGTGCCTGTTCCTCGGCGGTAAGAGCTTTTTTACCACTTTTATAAAGAGCCTCCAAGGGCATGGTGACAGCCCTGCGGGCGGCATCTATCCTCTGGAGCAAAAGCCTGTCCTCGGGAGTTTCTTCCACAGAAAGACCCCTCGGGTTTTGTGTCCATGGTTTTTCACGGTACCATTGAGAGCCACGTATGTTCCACATTAGAGCATAGCTGTCTAAAAGGTCACAGTCATCACGACTGATACCGCAAAGCCCCGTTTTCATATACTCTGAAACTGCATCTTTATCCCAGCCGCCGAAAATAACTTCAAAGGCGCATTTTATAAAATTCGGGATGTTTTTTTGCAAGATACTTTCCCTTCGGGCGATAAAAAGAGGAATGTCATAAAGAGCGAAGGTCTGGGAAAGGGCGGCGGAGTAATCATCAAAACCACGAACGGCTATGGCTATGTCCCGCCAGCGGCAGCCTTTTTCCCGAACCAAATCAAGACAGCGGGCCGCCGCCATCTCACATTCACCCCGTATATCATCACAGCGGATAAGGGACAAGGCTCCGCCTGCTGTTTCCATAGTTTCCTCGGTATATTGAAAAAGTCCTTCTTGAAAAAAGCCCAGAGTCCGACTTTTTTCCAAATCTCTGTCAAAGCTTATAATTTCAGAGTCTATGCCCCTTTCCGAAGCAAGGCGCAAAAGAGTGCGGGCAGTTTTGCGGGAAGGTTCAAAGTGCTCGCTGTCTGCCTCTAAACTGTCACAGCTAAGGCAGACTGTCACATCGGCATCTTTTTTTAAAAGAGCCGCAATAACCTCCAGCTCCGAGCCTGTAAAGTCTGTAAAACCGTCTATATAGATATGGCCTGTTTCTCCAACAGAGCTTTGGCCAATAATTTCAGCAAGGCGGGAGAGCCTGTCGGCGGGGTCTGTGTGGCCTGCCGACAAAACCGCCTCATAGCCTTCAAGACAAAGGGCAAGGTCATGAAGCTTTTCCGAAAGACCGCCTTGGGTTTTTTCCGCCGCTTCCAAAAGCGCCTTGCTGGAGACCCTTGCCATTTTAAGCTCCTCAACGGTGTTCATAAGCTGCATTTGAAGCTCTGGCTTATGGGCGGCGGCAGAATAAAGGCGGAGAAAGGGCGCCCCCTGCCGCAGAGCCAAGGTCATGGAAAGAAGCCTTCCCCCTTTGTCGAGGGGTACCTTTCCGCCGGTTCCCAACTCTTGCTCCACACGTAGGGCAAGGCGGGAAAAACTTAAAACTTCGGCGTAAAGGGAAAGGGCATCCCCGCAGGCAAAGCAAAGCTCCCTTTCGGCCTCATGGCTGTACTGCTCGGGAACTATGAGGTATTGCCCGCCCGATTTTTCATCCACGGCCTTTTTAATCATGGATATAATATATGCTGTTTTGCCGCTGCCGGCAGCACCGAGAACAAGTTTTAGCATTTCGCTCTCCTTTAGCCTAGCCAATATAATCAGAACCCGCCCTGCGGGGCCGATTTTTGCACCAGACTTCATTTCATTCTTTGGCGGGCACCAGCCCGCCGGCATCATTTAATTTTGCCTGACACAAAAATCAGCTCCCGCAGAGTCGCAAAACGGGTTCGGATTATATTGGCTAGGCTATGGGAATTTATAAATTAAACATATAAAAATTATAGCACAGTAGAAGACCATGGGCAATGTTTTGGACCAAGGGACTGGAAAATTTAAAGGCTGGGATTTCTCCTCGGTTTCTGATTATTTTCATGAAACAAAAGCGTATTTTCACTAGATAAGGCTTTGGAAAAGCAAAAGACACCCTCCGGTTTTTACTTCGGAACGTGTCTTTTAAAATTAGGATTTATCCTTTTTCTTTTTTCTTTTTTCAGCCTTTGTCTCGGCCTTTGACTCCGGAGGAGAGAGGGTTTCTCCCGTTGCCAAAGCAAATTCACGCAGGAGCTGTTTTTGCGCTTCACCAAGGTTTTCCGGTGTTCTGACCTTAACCGTTATAAACTGGTCACCCCGCTGTTTGCTGTTTCGCAGGTGGGGGATGCCCTTGTCTTTAAGGCGAAAGACAGAGCCGGTTTGCGTACCCTCGTGTATTGTATATTTAACCTTGCCGTCTAAGGTGGGAACCTCAACTTGGTCACCCAGAGCCGCCTGTACAAAGCTTATGGGAAGCTCGTATAAAACACTTGCACCCTCACGTTTGAAATGGGGATGGGGTCTGATGCTGATGGTAACCAAAAGGTCTCCCTGAGGCCCGCCGTTTCTACCTGCGTTTCCAAGACCCCGCAGAGAAATGGTTTGGCCGTTGTCTATTCCGGCAGGAATATTAACTGTCACCTTCCGTGAGCGCCGAACAGAGCCTGCCCCCTTACAGGACTCGCAGGGCTGGTGTATGATTTTTCCGCTGCCCTTACAGTCGGGGCAAGGTGCAGAGGTGGAGATAACTCCAAAGGGGGAGCGCTGCTGCTGACGAATCATACCGCTGCCGGAGCAATTTTGGCAGACTTCGGCTGTGGTCCCCGGTGCGCTGCCGCTGCCCTTGCAGTCCTCGCATTCTTCAACCCGTGCAAGGCTAAGTTCTTTTTCACATCCAAAGGCGGCTTCCTCAAAGCTTACGGCAAGGCTTGCGTGAAGATTTTCCCCTCGCTGGGGGCCGTTTGGGCGGGCGCCGCCACGACCTCCGCCGCCGAAGATACCGCCGAAAATATCTCCGAAAATGTCGCCGAAATCTCCGGTAAAGCCGCCCCCCATAGTGGGGTCAAAGGCGGCATGGCCAAATTGGTCATACTTAGCCCTTTTGCTCTCGTCAGATAAAACCTCGTAGGCTTCGCCTATTTCTTTAAAACGGGCCTCGCAATCGTCATCCCCTGGGTGCAAGTCGGGATGACATTCCTTGGCAAGCTTTCGGTATGCTTTTTTTATGTCGGCGTCGGAAGCGCCTTTTTCAAGTCCCAGAATCTCATAATAATCTCGTTTTTCCGCCATAAGTAATCCTCTCGAAAACGCCGTTACGGGCGGGTCATTTTAACCCGCCCATAGGCTTATTGATAGCTTGGGAAAAATAAGGAAAAGTTCATCCTTATTTTTTATCGTCGTCAACTACCTCGTAGTCGGCGTCGTAATACTGTTCGCCGCTTGTATTCTGGTCGCAGTTGCACTCGCCGCCATGCTCGTCGCAGTTACATTCGCCGCCGTTTTCACAGCCGCAGCCTTCGCCGCTTTGAGCATACATCTTTTCGGAAGCCTTATAGAAAGCCTCTGTAAGCTCCTCGGTGGCGGCCTTTATAGATTCTGTGTCGGTGCCGGAAAGAGCGGTTTTAAGTTTTGTCAAAGCCTCGTCTATCTCGGCCTTTTCGCCCTCGTCCAGATTGTCGCCCAGCTCGGAGAGGGTTTTTTCTGTCTGGTATACCATCTGGTCGCCGGCGTTGCGCACGTCTACTTCTTCCTTGCGCTTTGCATCCTCGGCGGCAAACTGCTCGGCCTCCTGAACGGCCTTTTCAATGTCGTCCTTAGAAAGATTTGTGGAGGCGGTGATGGTGATGTTCTGCTCCTTGCCTGTGCCCATATCCTTGGCAGAGACGTTTACAATGCCGTTTGCGTCAATGTCGAAGGTGACCTCTATCTGAGGAACGCCACGACGGGCCGGAGCAATGCCGTCTAAGTGGAAGCGGCCAATAGATTTGTTATACTGGGCCATTTCACGCTCGCCCTGAAGAACGTTTATCTCAACACTTGTCTGGTTATCAGCGGCAGTGGAGAAAATCTGACTCTTTTTTGTGGGGATGGTGGTGTTTCTCTCGATAAGCTTTGTGCAAACGCCACCTAGAGTTTCGATTCCCAGAGACAGGGGCGTAACGTCCAGAAGAAGTATGCCCTCAACGTCGCCGCCTAGAACACCGCCCTGAATGGCAGCGCCCATGGCAACGCACTCGTCGGGGTTTATGCCCTTAAAGCCGTCTTTGCCGGTGATGCCCTTAACAGCTTCCTGAACAGCAGGGATGCGGGAGGAGCCGCCAACTAAAAGAACCTTTGAAAGCTCCCCTGCGGAAAGACCGGAGTCGGATAGGGCCTGACGGACAGGACCCATGGTTTTTTCCACAAGGTGGCTTGTAAGCTCGTTGAACTTGGCCCTTGAAAGAGTCATGTCAAGGTGCTTGGGGCCATTTGCGTCTGCTGTGATATAGGGAAGGTTGATGCTTGAGGTGGTAACTCCGGAAAGCTCGATTTTAGCTTTTTCTGCTGCCTCACGCAGGCGCTGCATTGCAACTTTATCGGAGGAAAGGTCAACACCCTCGGTCTTTTTAAATTCCTCAACCAGATATTTTGTAACGCACTCGTCAAAATCGTCGCCGCCGAGACGGTTGTTTCCTGCTGTGGCAAGAACTTCAATAACCCCGTCACCGATTTCCAGAACGGAAACGTCAAAGGTGCCGCCGCCAAGGTCATAGACCATAATCTTCTGGTCGCTTTCCTTGTCGATGCCATAGGCAAGGGCCGCTGCCGTAGGCTCGTTTATGATGCGCTTAACATCAAGGCCGGCAATGCGTCCGGCGTCCTTTGTGGCTTGACGCTGGGCGTCGGTAAAGTAGGCGGGAACTGTGATGACAGCTTCCGTAATTGTTGTGCCAAGATAACTTTCCGCATCTGCCTTAAGCTTTTGCAGAACCATGGCGGAAACTTCCTGAGGGGTGTATGACTTATCGTCAATGGTAACTTTATAGTTTGAGCCCATCTCACGCTTAATAGAGCTTATGGTGCGGTCGGGGTTTGTAACGGCCTGACGCTTTGCCACCTGACCTATAAGGCGCTCGCCTGTTTTTGAAAAGGCCACCACAGAGGGGCTTGTGCGGTTGCCCTCGGCGTTTGTTATAACGACGGATTCGCCACCTTCCATAACGGATACGCAGCTATTGGTTGTTCCTAAATCTATGCCTATAATCTTAGCCATAATTATTCCTCCTGAACTAAATGTGTATAGTTAAATTAAAAAACGATTAAATAATCGTATTAAAAGCTAATTTGCGACCTTGACAACGGAAAAACGTATGACCTTGTCGCCAAGCTTAAAGCCTTTCTGAAACTCCTCAACAATAATGGACTCGCCGGCGGACTCATCCTCCACGTGCATGACAGCGTCGTGAAGCTCGGGGTCAAATACTGTGCCTGCTTCGGCGTTTATTTCCGAAACCCCTAGATTTGTCATAATCTCTTTAAGCTGTATCATAATCATGTCAACGCCCTTGGCGTAGGCTTCGTCGGAGGTTTGCTGCTTTATGGCCCGCTCAAGGTTATCGTATACGGGCAGAAACCTTAAAACGGTGTCTGCACGAACATCGGTGTAAACGCTTTCACGCTCACGCTGGCTTCTTTTGCGGAAGTTGTCGTATTCTGCCATAAGGCGAAGGTGCTTTTCCTTCTCTGTTGCAAGCTCTTCGGCAAGGCGCATGGACTCTCTTGCGAAGGAATCGGAGGCGTCTTTAAGACGGTCTAATTCTTTGTCCTTGTCTTTATCCTTGTCTTTTTTCTTTTTCTGTTTGTCGGTTGCTATGTCCTGTGTTTCCTCTGTCCATTTGCCGGCTTCGGCGGCTTCGTCTGTATTTTCTAAGGGGGATTTACTCTCACTCATTTATTTTCATCTCCTTTGATTTGCAGTTTTTGAAAGCCCGCCGGAGCTTCGGCGCTGCCAAGAAGGCGGCCTAAGCCTGCGGCTATATAGCTGAGCTTCGCTGCCACTGAGGAATAGTCCATCCTCGTGGGGCCAACAACTCCTATGATGCCCTGCATATTATCTCCCGCATCATAGCGGGCTATGACAACGCTTGAATCACGAAGCTCCTCAGCAATATTTTCAGGGCCGATTATGACCTCTATATCACTGTCAGGTGTTCCCTTGGGAAGCCCAAGAAGGTGCTCGCTTTCGGAAAGATAGCTTAAAACCTCGTGGGCCTTGTCTGGGTCACGAAACTCCGGCTGGCGGAGAAGATGAGAGGCACCGGAAAAAACTGCCTCCCCCTCATTTGCCTGCTTTAAAGTTTCTATGGCAAAGGCTGAAATAACACAGACAAGCCCCATGGTGTCCCCGCAGGCCCTCTCGGCGCTGTCTATAAGGCTTGGTGTTATTTTGTCAACCGTTATCCCCGTAAAGCTTGTATTGAAAACACCGGAAAGGCGCTGAACCATACCGGACTCAACAGAAAATGGCAGGCTTATAAGCTTGT
>JAAYFX010000142.1 GCA_012728025.1 Clostridiales bacterium | reverse complement strand
TTAAATGCTCGACTATAAGCAAATGTATCTTATGATATTTAACGCTGTCACAGATGCCTTGAGGGAAATGGAAAATCGAAACTACGAAGATGCCGCCCTGCTGCTGCAAAAGGCACAGCAAATGACCGAAGAAAGCTTTATAAACGTAAAGGACGAGGGCTAAGCCCCCGTCCTTTACGTTTTGTTCATCTTCTATTTTTTAAAAACTAAAAAGGTCAAAGAGCTTAAAAGCCCTCTGACCTTTTAAATTTTTTGCATAACTCAATGTTACTTTCCCTCTAAAACCGCCTGAACCTTTGCGCTATTTACGGAAACAATGTAAAAAACGTAGATTCCGTCGGCTTTTACTATGGCTTCGTCAAGCTTCGGCGGCTCGGCGGGAGCATAAGAGCCGTAAAGGTTTTTTTGGGAAATAATCCTTTCTTCCGCAGCAGACACAAGCCTTTCCGCCGCCTCGCTGTCGATACATTTAAAAATGGCTATTTCCTCGGTGGTGGCACCGGTGGAGCAAAGGACAACAACATCTTCAATGTCTGAAGCATTCGCCCCGTAAAGGGTCGGGACTATAGAAGTGTCTATGGGGCTTAGCATATCTGAAAAGGCGCCGCTGTCTTTTATCTTCAAGGCCATTTTGTCAATGTCGTATTCTGCGGTTTCGGCTTTTGGAGCACAGCCTGTGAAGGCCATGGCCATAAGACAAAGCGCCAATAAGACAATAAGTGTTTTTTTCATATTTCCAGCCCCTTATTTAAATATAATGTGTTTTTACATAATCCAACCATTTCATATAGATATTAACGGAGAAATGCACCCCGTCCGTAGTCTCCGAAGAAGGCAAAAACCCGTCGTCACCGGCAAGAGCCTCTACTAAGTCGAGGTAATAGTGTCCCCTCTCGGCCGCCAAATCCCGCAGAGCATCATTATAACTGTTTATGCGGTCCATGTTAAAGCCGTCGCCGCTGCCGGATTTTGCAGCGCTGACGGGGGTAAGGCCCATTATGTATATATCGCAATCCTCTTGGGAAGCTTCTATGGAGTCAAGCATAGTGCCGTAAAGCTCTGTGAATTTTGAAATCTCATAGCCTATTTCGTTTATGCCTAAAAGTATATATACCTTTCCATAGGGTTTCTGGGCTATGCCATCTAAAATAGTTCCGGCGTTGCCATTATCCAAAGTGATACAGGCCTTGCTGCCTACTCCCGCAACAGTCATGCTGGTTGCCGCATAATAATCGCAGGTGGTAAGGCCCGAAAAAAGCCTGAAGCCGTCCATAAGTGAGTTGCCAACAAAGGCGGCGTCGGAGAAAAACTCGTCATCCACCGGCTCTCTTTTGGGAATATCCGGCCCTTCTATCTCCGGTGAGGGCTTAGTTTCCGGCGTGGAGCTTGGTGAAGCCGAGGGGTTATCCGAAACTGTGGGTGGGCCTACGACAAGGTCGGGGTCAAAAGTCTCCGTATGCTCGGGAATGTCGGGGTCCGGCGGAATTTCCCTTAGATGACAGGCAGTTAAAAAGAAAAGCGAAACCACTGAGAGAGCAAAAAAAATAGCCCTTCGCAAAGCAAAATTTTTATGTGAGAAGGTCATAGCAAAACTATGCTCCTTTAAAATCAAATCAGAACTTACAATTACGTAAACCTGTATATTTAATTATAGATAATAGTAAACCATTATGCAAGTATAATTTTTACAAAGGCCGCACTTTTTCGACATTGCACCAAAAGCTCCCGTATTTATAGCTTTAATGCCTTCACTTTGCTGTTTGTGCTTCTCTTCAACTTTTGCCTTATTATGCCGTAAATACGTGCAAATAATTGACCATGTCAGCACCTTGTGGTATCATAAGCCCGAAGTATTTATTGTTGTGGATTTAAAAAGCCGGCCTTGTTCGGGCATTACGTTCTGTAAGATGCCGGATTTTTAACTTTATTTTTAAAAGTCGCCACAGTCATGAGGATAAAATTATGTTGGTTTCCGATAAATGGAAGGATTATGAGCTTATAGACTGCTCAAAAGGACAAAAGCTTGAACGCTGGGGAAAGCACATCTTAATTCGCCCCGACCCTCAGGCCATATGGGACACGCCCTTCTCGCATCCCGACTGGAAAAGTCCCTCTGCTGTGTATAATAAAATTAATAATGGCAGCGGCCACTGGGAAAAATCAAAGCTGCCCGCTAGTTGGCAAATTCGCTATGGCGAACTTTGTTTTAATGTGAAACCCATGAATTTTAAGCATACCGGCATCTTTCCCGAGCAGGCGTGTAACTGGGATTTTGCCATGGATAAAATAAAAAATGCAGGCCGCCCCATAAACGTTTTAAACCTTTTTGCCTACACCGGCGGGGCAACTGTTGCCTGCGCCAAGGCCGGAGCCTCTGTTTGCCATGTGGACGCCGCCAAGGGCATGGTCTCCTGGGCAAAGGAAAATGCCGCAGCCTCGGGTCTTCTGGACGCTTCCATCCGCTGGATAGTTGACGATTGCACAAAATTCGTAGAGCGGGAAATAAGGCGAGGCAAAAGCTATGATGCTATTATAATGGACCCTCCCTCCTACGGACGTGGCCCTAGCGGTGAGGTTTGGAAGCTTGAGGAAAACCTTTGGAGCTTTGTTTCCCTCTGCCTTAATCTTTTATCCGAAAATCCGCTTTTTGTTATAATAAATTCCTATACCACAGGGCTTTCCCCCTTGATTTTAACCTATATCTCCGAATCATTATTCACCAAAAAATTCGGTGGAAGCAGCGAAAGCCACGAGCTTTCCCTGCCGGTTACAGGCAGCGGGCTTTATCTTCCCTGCGGGGTTTCCTGCCGCTGGCAGGCATAGGGAAAGAGAGAAATTAATGAAGCCTATTATAGAAATTCGTGACCTTTATTTTAAATATCCCGAGGACGAAAACTATGCCATAAACGGCCTTTCTCTTGACATTCCTGAAGGAAGCTTTTCCGTTGTCCTCGGCCATAACGGCTCGGGTAAATCCACCCTTGCAAAACACTTAAACGGCATTCTTCTGCCTACTTCCGGAAGCGTTACGGTAGGCGGCATAGACACTCGTGACGAGGAAAGGCTTTTTGACCTGCGCAGCAGCGTAGGCATGGTTTTTCAAAATCCGGACAACCAAATTGTATCTTCCATAGTCGAGGAGGATGTTGCCTTCGCTCCGGAAAACCTTGGCCTGCCTTCCGATGAAATAAGAGCAAGAGTTGACGATGCCCTTCGTCTTGTGGGTATGTATGATTATAGGCTGCATTCCCCTCACCTTCTCTCCGGCGGGCAAAAACAGCGTGTTGCCATTGCGGGGGTTCTTGCCATGGACCCAAGGGTTTTGGTTTTGGACGAGCCTACGGCAATGCTTGACCCTGTTGGTCGCCGTGAGGTAATAGAAACCCTTATAAAGCTCTGCCGAGAAACGGGAATAAGCGTTGTCCTTATAACTCACCATATGTACGAAACTGTTTCTTCCGATTTGGTTTTCGTCATGTCCGACGGAAAGCTTGTTACAAAGGGCAGCCCTTCGGAGGTTTTTTCCAAGGCGGAAACTATGAAGGCCGAGGGACTTACAGTTCCCGACACCACAGAGCTTATAAACCAGCTTATAAAAGCAGGCATGACTTTGCCTCTTGGAGCTGTTTCCGCCCATGACTGCGCCCTTGCCATAGCCTCGGCACTTAAAAAAGATGCCTAGCTCTGCCTTTCCTACGATATATAAGCTTATGAGGAAGATATAATGCCAACGATAAAAACCGAAGCCCTGAGCCACATTTACGGACAGGGAACCCCCTTTGAAAGCCACGCCATAAACAATATAAGTCTGGAAATACCCCAAGGCCAGTTTGTGGGGCTTATAGGTCACACAGGCTCCGGCAAATCCACCTTCATCCAGCATTTAAACGGGCTTTTACAGCCCGAATCCGGCCACGTTTATTTTGACGGGGTTGATATAAACAGCTCAAAACAGCTAAGGCGAAACGCCCGCTTTCAGGTGGGTCTTGTTTTTCAGTATCCCGAGCACCAACTTTTTGAGGAAACGCTATATAAAGACCTTGCCTTCGGCCCTCGTAACATGAAGCTTTCAAAAGATGAGATAGACGAAAGGGTTCGGGAAGCTGCCCGCTTTGCCGGTCTTTCCGAAGAGCTTTTTTCAAAATCTCCCTTGGAGCTTTCCGGCGGTCAAAAACGCCGAGCAGCCATAGCCGGAGTTATAGCCATGCGCCCGCAGGTTCTCGTTTTGGACGAGCCAACAGCAGGGCTTGACCCTGCCGGAAGAAACGATATTCTCGAAAATATCCGAGCCTACCACAAGGCAAGCGGCGCCACTGTCATCCTCGTTTCCCACAGTATGGACGAGTTGGCTCAAATCGCCCAGCGGCTTATTGTTTTTGACGAAGGCAGCATTGTTATGGATGGGCCTCCGGAAAAGGTTTTTCTCCATTCGGAAAAGCTTTGCGAAATTGGGCTGGGGGTTCCTCTGGCCTCTGAGATTGCCTTGGAGCTTCAAAAGCTGGGGCTTAACATCCCTGAAGGCTGTTACACTGTTTCCAGTCTGCGGGATGCCATACTCTCCCTTAGAAGGGAGGCGGGAGTATGTTAAAGGATATTACCCTAGGTCAATATTTTCCCGGAGAAAGTCTTCTGCACAGGCTTGACCCCCGCACAAAGCTTATCTGCACCTTTATATATATAATTGCTCTTTTTTTCGCTGGCTCTTATATAAGTTATGGGACGCTTATTCTTGTTCTTTTTCTCTGTGCCGCCATATCAAAAATTCACCCCTCAGCCTTTTTTCGTGGTCTTAAGCCTGTTGTTTTTATTATAGTATTTACAGCAATTTTAAACCTTTTTTATACGAAAACCGGCAGGGAGCTTTTTGGCTTTTGGGGTCTTAGCGTAACCACAGATGGAGTGAAAATTGCGGTCTTTATGGTAATACGCATTATGTTGCTTATATCCTCCACCTTTCTTCTCACCTACACCACCACACCCATGTCACTTACAGACGGGGTTGAACAGCTTTTGTCCCCCCTTAAAAAGCTGCACGTTCCCGTTCATGAGTTTGCTATGATGATGAGTATTGCCCTTCGTTTTATCCCCACCCTAATCGAGGAGGCCGACAAAATCATAAATGCTCAAAAGGCCCGTGGAGCAGACTTTGAAACAGGCAAACTTCTGGACAGGGCAAAGGCTTTGCTTCCCCTTTTGGTGCCTCTTTTCGTAAGCGCCTTTCGGCGGGCAGATGAGCTTGCCATTGCAATGGAATCTCGCTGTTACCGTGGGGGCGTGGGGCGCACCAGAATGAATAATCTTGTTTTTGCCGCCAGAGATTTTATCACCATGGGCTTTTTTATACTGCTTTTCACTTTTATAGTAGTAATATTGAGGTTGGGGCTATGAAAAATATTGCCCTGCGCCTTTCCTACGACGGAAGCGCCTATCACGGCTGGCAGGTGCAAAAAAACGATGTGAGCATTGCGGAAACTTTGGAAGATGCCCTTGCAAAGGTCTGCGGCCACTCCCTTCGTGTTACAGGCTGCGGAAGAACGGATGCTGGAGTTCACGCTTTAAACTACTGCGCAAACTTTAAAACCGACAGTCGCATCCCCACAGAGCGCATTCCCCTTGCTATTAACACCCACCTGCCCATGGACATTTCTGTGCAAAGGGCGGTGGAGGTTCCTGAGGACTTTAACTCCATCTTGTCCTGCAAGCGCAAAGAGTATGTATACAAAATTCACAACAGCCGTATTCGTGA
>JAAYFX010000011.1 GCA_012728025.1 Clostridiales bacterium | reverse complement strand
GGGTTACTCTGGATATTTATCTCCATAAAGACGGGGTTTCCTTCTCCAGAAATGTGGATAAATAATAAATGCAGACTAATTTGCATTTTTTAACAATTGAAAGATTTACAAACTGTGGATATTATGTTACAATAAAAACATAACAAACGTTTCACACGTCTGGCACAAGAAAACCAAACTTGTGATAAAATATAGGGGGTCTATACATGAGTAAAATTAAGGTTGCAATCAATGGCTTCGGTAGAATCGGGCGGCTGGCATTTCGTGCTGGCCTGAGCAACAAAAACATTGAGTTTGTTGGCATAAATGATATGCTCACACCGGACTATATGTCTTATATGCTCAAATACGATACAGTTCACGGCAGGTTTGACGGAGAGATTTCATACACTGAAAACAGCATTATAGTTAATGGGAACACCATTCCCGTTTTCAGCGAAAAGGACCCTTCAAAGCTTCCTTGGGGCAAGCTGGGTGTTGACTTTGTAATTGAATCCACCGGCATATTCACAGTTATTGAAAAGGCTCAGGCTCACATAGATGCGGGGGCAAAGCACGTTGTTATCTCTGCTCCCTCAAAAGATGCGCCCATGTTTGTCATGGGAGTTAACGAAAAGACCTATGTACCCAACACGAAGATTGTTTCCAACGCCTCTTGCACCACAAACTGCCTTGCTCCTTTAGCCAAGGTTATACACGATAATTTCGGCATTGAAAGCGGCCTTATGACAACAGTTCACGCAACCACCTCAACCCAGCGTACCGTTGACGGACCCTCCCAGAAAGACTGGCGTGGCGGCAGGGCTGCCGCCGGCAACATTATCCCCTCCAGCACCGGTGCTGCCAAGGCTGTCGGCAAGGTTATTCCCGAGCTTGACGGAAAGCTTACCGGTATGTCCTTTAGGGTTCCCACCCTGAACGTTTCTGTTGTTGACCTTACAGTTAATCTTAAAAAGGCAACTAACTACGAGGAAATTTGCAAGGTTATAAAGCAGGCTTCTGAAGGCGAGCTTAAGGGCATTTTGGGCTACACAGCTGAGAAGGTTGTTTCCTCAGACTTTATCGGCGATGCACGTACCAGCATTTTTGATGCTGATGCCGGCATAATGCTAAACGACACCTTCGTTAAGCTTGTTTCATGGTATGACAACGAGTGGGGATACAGCAACAAGGTTATAGACCTGATTGAGTATATTAATTCTGTGGAAGCTTAACCTTACTGCGATAATTAAAAAAAGCAAAATTGCGCATCCGGCTTATTGCAGGATGCGCAATTTTTTTGAAAAGTGTCCCTTTAAAAAAGGCGCCTTAAAAATAAATCAGAATGCGGCAATGGGAGGCATAAGCTCCGGTAGAAAGAAAATATTATTGTTGCGGTTTCTTAAAAAGAACATTTTGAAAACCATGCTGTTCCCTGTGGCATAGCCTTTTAGCGGAAGCATAAGGTCATCAAACCAAAAATCATAGTGAGGTGAAGGAACCTTTTTTGAAATGGATACAAGGGATAAAATAGCTTGCATACACATATCAAAAGAAAAGCGAAGGTCATTTCTAAGGCTGTTACAAAGCGCAAGATACTCGCCCTTTTGCTCCTCTATATCATCCATAAGTATGTCGGTAGAGTACGAGAGGGCAATATCTTTTTTAGCGTCCAAATCAAAAAAGGCAACAGTTGGGGCCGTCTCTTTGTCAAAAAGCTTTGCACAGCAGCGTCGAAGATATAAGTCCAGCCGGTTTTCGTAAGCCACGTGTTGGGCTAGACCGCCGGAAAAACCCTTATTATGGGCAAAGCAAAAATAATCACAGATGAAATGGCACATAATGCCCAGTTGCTTGGAATACTCGGCGTTAACCCGTCCGGATTCGTCAAGAGGAAGCTGGGAAAGCTCTTTTGCAATCCCGTCAACAGCACGGAAGCAGACCTTGCCAAAATGAGTGGGAAAAAGAAGCTGCGGAGCATAGTCCGGAGCGATATTTCCGTATACGAAGGCGATTCTGTTAAGATGTACGCCCCTAGCCTGAAGGGAAGCGTATAGAAGGTGGCCCATTGCGAAATGTGAGGTTGATTTCATTTATTCTCCTAATGCAATCTCTTGATTTTTACACTATAAAGAAAATAATAAAAGACATAAAAATCAGACTGCTAATTGTATTGCTGCGTATAACGGATAAAACTATTCATATAAAATATGACTCAGATTAGTTTTAACAGTTTTATTTATGTATGTCAAGAGAAAAAATAGTCAATTTTTTGTAAGTTTTTGCTAAAGATGTCGTCAAAGGTATAAATCATTAGTCAAAAACTTAGTAAGGCATTGGCAATGCCATATTAGAACAAAGGTTGCAAAAATGATGCAGATTTACTTTAAACTAGCCTTGGAACATTTTTTCCAGCTAAACGTCTGATAATTTGATACCACAAAGTGTTTGACATATGCTTCTACCGGTGGTATATTTTTTAGGTGTACTAATACGAACATAACACCCAAGGGTGAACAATAAGGAGAGATGAGATGAGAAAGAAAAGTTTAAAAAAATCCCTTGTTTTAGTTTTGGCAGTTTCATTACTTGCAGCACCTCTTACCGCCTGCGGTAAAAAAGAAAAGAACGGGGACGAAAACGGCGAGGTGCTTTCTGATTATGTCTATGTGGCAAACTACGCTACCCTAGACAAGGCCATTACTGAAATGCACACACCTTACGCAGCGGGGGACACCATTTATTTTAGTGCCAACATTGCTGTACATTCCGACGGCTCTTTAGTTACAGAAGATGAGCTGAAAGAGATGGATGAGTATTATTCCACCCTTTACGGAGAAGACGCAAGGGATGAAGCGGTGACCTTTGAAGGGGAAGATGGTTCAGAAGAAGCAGAAGATGAAACACCGGAGGCAGAAGCGGATACGGATGAGGCAGAGCCTATCACTGCCGTAGCTTCTGGAACGGATTTGAACTTATTTTCATCCACGAAGGACTTTGACATTCAGTACATAAGCGGACTTTACTCTGTAAAGATGGACGGCACAGCTTATACTCCTTTAAGTGACTATACACCTCCCTCAAATCCCGACCCCTTAAACAGTTACTCCGGACTTGACAAGATAATTGCCGATGAGGAGGGTAATATATGGGTTGCCGAGTATGTCAGCACAACGATATACGACCTGCCTTCTGATTTTGACCCTGCCAAGGATGATATGTGGGAGTATTATGTAGATGACGAAAGGCAAAACTTTATCCGCAAGCTTTCTTCAACAGGTGCAGAAATATCCTCTGTTGACCTATCCCAGTTTATAGAGGAAGCCGAGCCTGATATGAGCGGATACAGCAGGCAGTTTTACATAAGTGACATGACCATGGACGGTGAGGGAAATGTTTATATTTCCGATGGCGATGCCACAATTTATGTTATAGGAAAAGACGGAGACTTCCAATTTAAGCTGACCTTGGACACTTGGGTGAACAGGCTTGTTGGAATAAGTGATGGCAGAGTTGGCGTAACTTCTTACGGCGATTCAGGCAATATGGTTTTAAAGCTTATTGATTTTGGTGCTAAGGGCTGGGGAGCGGAAATAAACATTCCCAGTGAAGTTTGGGACACAAGCTCCGGAGGCAATGCCTATGATTTCTGCTATACGGACGGCTCCTCACTTTACGGCTATTCCTTTGAAACAGAGACAAAGGAAAAGATTTTAAACTGGATAAACAGTGATGTTGACAATAACACAATAGAGTTTTCAACTGTTTTGGATGATGGCAGCGTTTTTGCCATTGCCAGCAATTGGGAGAATGAAAACGGCCCCAGCTATGAAGTTATAACCATGATAAAAACTCCTCGCAGTGAAGTGAAACAAAAGACAACGATTTCTCTTGCGACCATGTATATTGACTATGGGCTTAGAAAGCAGATTTTAAGCTTTAACAAAACCAACCCCGATTACCGCATTGAAGTCAAGGATTATTCTGAATATAACAATGACGAGGACTGGGATGCAGGGCTTATAAAGCTGAACACAGAGATAATATCAGGAAAAGCACCCGATCTTATAAGCATATCCAATCTTCCCTATCAGCAATATGCTTCTAAAGGTCTGCTTGTAGACTTATACAGTTTTATAGACAAAGACCCCGACATTTCAAAGGATGATTTTATAAAAAGCATAGCGGGAGCCTTGGAAACAGAGGGCAAGCTTTATCAGATTTCCCCCAGCTTTAGCGTTATTTCCATTATTGGCTCGGCCTCTGTTCTTGGGCCGGAAATGGGCTGGAGTATTGATGAGATGCAGGCTGTTATCGAACAAAACCCTCAGGCAGACCTGCCCATGGGTCAGTATATAAGCCGAGAATCAGTTCTTCAGATGCTATGTATGCTGAATATGGATAACTATATGAACTGGCAAACCGGTGAGAGCAGCTTCAATACAGAGGATTTTAAAAAGCTTTTAGGCTTTGCAAATACCTTCCCCTCTCAGGATGAGATGGAAAAGTTTTATGAAAGCGGCGAATGGATAGATAGCGGCACCCTTATTCAGGAGGGCCGTCAGCTTTTTGAAACCTTCAGTGCCAGTGATTTCACTGATTTTCAGTATTACAAAGCCATGTTCGGCGGAGATGTAGTCTTTAAAGGCTTCCCCACAGATAAGAAAAACGGCAACGTGGCAAGTTTTGAAAGCGGCATCTCAATGACTACATCCTGCAAAGAAAAAGAAGGCGCTTGGCAGTTTATGCGAGGTCTTTTGTCCGACGATTATCAGGAGAACCTTAGCTGGAACTTCCCCATAATGCAAAAGGCCTTTGACAAGCAGCTTGAAGAAGAGATGGTTCAGGAGTATTATACCGACGGGGATGGCAATAAGGTTCCCCAGTCCCATGGGGGCATGAGCATGGGCAACGGACCTATGATTGAGTTTTATGCCTTGAGTCAGGAAGAAGCAGACCAGTTTAGGGCCCTTATAAATTCTGTTGAGAACACTGCCGTTTATGATGAGAGCGTTTTAAACATCATAAATGAGGAGGCGGCCTTCTTCTTCGCAGGGGAAAAAACCGTTGACCAAACGGCGGATGTTATCCAAAGCCGAATAAGCATTTATATTAACGAGCAAAGATAAAAAGTTTTAGCATCTATAAACACCTACGGGCGCAATATAATGCGCCCGTAGGATGAGAAAAACAGGAGCAACTATGAAAAGCAGTCGAAAATCCGATGGAAGCCTATCTTTTCCCAAGCCCCGTCTAAAAATTTTATGGAACAACCTTAGTGAGCGCAATAAAGACAGGCTGCGTGATTTAGCCTTTGTTTCCCCAAGCATAATTGGCGTCGGAGTGTTTTTCATAGTCCCCTTTTTTGTTGTGGTATACTATTCCCTTATAGATAACCCCATACAACAAAACTTTGTTTTTCTCGATAACTTTATTGCCCTTGTGAAAAACTCGGCCTTCAAAACAGCGGCAAAAAACACCGCCGCATTTTCCGCCATAGCTGTGCCCCTTGCAGTGGTTTTGTCCTTTTTTTTGGCCCAGATGCTGGAGGCCCGCATACCTTTAAAAAGCCAGTTTCGCACCTTTTTTTTAAGTCCCATGATGGTTCCCGTGGCCTCTGTCGTGCTTATATGGCAGGTGGTTTTCAGCTATAACGGAACTCTTAATAACTTTCTTGGGGGCTTTGGGGTCGATAAAATTGACTGGCTTAAATCTAATTATTCCCCCCTTGTCGTAACAGTGCTTTTTTTGTGGAAAAACCTTGGTTATAACATGATTTTATTCATGGCAGCCCTTAATAATATACCTAAAGAGCTTATGGAGGTTGCGGATATAGAGGGGGCAAGCCCCGCCTTTAAATTCAAAAACATTACCCTGCGCTACCTTTCCCCAACCATACTTTTTGTAACCATCCTCTCCCTTATAAACTCATTTAAAGTGTTTCGAGAGGTGTTCCTGCTTACAGGGGAATACCCAGTAGGAAGCCTTTATATGCTTCAACATTTTATGAACAACACCTTCGCCTCTCTGGACTATCAAAAGCTTTCGGCGGCAGCGGTGTTAATGGCCCTTGTAATGGTGCTTATCATTGCTATACTGTTCATATTTGAAGACAGGCTTGGAAAGGATGTGGAGGGATGAGAAAAAAACGCTATTTCGGACGGACAATCCTAACACTTCTATCTGCATTCTTTGCTCTGGCTTTCCTTTTACCAACACTTTTAACAATTAGCAATTCCTTTATGTCCCAGTCGGAAATTTCAGCAAACTACGGTGCCATTTTTGAAAACACTGACAGCTCAAAGAAAACATATATTTCTGAAACGGTTAACCTTAAATTTATACCGGACAAGGTAACTTTCAGCCAATATGCCACAACCCTTATAAAAAGCCCCGAGTACCTTTTAAAGTTTTGGAACTCTGTGATACTGGTTGTGCCTATTGTCATTTTGCAGGTTGGGGTGGCGGCCTTAACGGCATACAGCTTCACAAGATACCGAGGTAAGATTAAATCTTTTTTATTTTTCTTTTACGTCATACTTATGCTTATGCCCTATCAGGTTACCCTTGTGCCAAACTACTTGGTTTCCGACTGGCTGGGCATACTAAACACCCGTTGGGCAATTATTTTCCCCGGTGCTTTTGCACCTTTTTCCGTATTTTTGCTTACGAAATTTATGCGGCGAATTCCGGTTTCCCTAATTGAAGCGGCAAAGCTTGACGGAGCGGGGGAGTGGCATATATTCACAAGGGTATGTTTGCCTCAATGCCGCAGTGCCCTATATTCCATAGCCATACTTGTATTTATAGACTATTGGAATATGGTTGAGCAACCTTTGATTCTTTTGCCGAATATGGACAAACAGCCCCTTTCGGTCTTTTTATCAACGATAAATACCAGCGAAGTAGGTCTTGCCTTTGCTGTGGCCACCATATATATGATTCCCTCACTGCTCCTGTTCCTTCATGGAGAGGAGGCTTTGGTGGAGGGCATCACACATTCAGGCTCTGTTAAGGGCTGATTAGCTTATTATAATTTTATGTGCAGTAGTCATAATATAATTTATGTAAACCAACCTGAAAGGACGGACAGGCTATGACAGAACAAAAGGTTAAAAAAAGAGGATGGGTTAAAAATGCCGCCATTATCTTTCTTTCGGTCATGCTCGTGCTGACCTTTTTTTCAAATACCATTATGAACCACTCTCTCCCTGAGGCTGCCGTTGAGTATGTACATTCCGGTACAATAGCGGCAAAAATCCGAGGCAACGGAACGGTTTCCGCCAATGAGAGCTTTGAGGTTAAAAGCGAGCAGACCCGAGAGGTTTTGTCAGTTCCCATAAAAGTGGGGGATGAGGTTGAAGTGGGGGATACTCTCTTGTATTTTGCCGATGCGGAAAGTGAGCAGATTAAATCTGCTGAGGATGAGCTTGACGCCTTGGTTTTGGCCTATAAAAAGGCTATATTATCGGCCGAATCCAGCGGGGATTTTACTCTTGATGAGCGGAGAATTGAGCAGGCTCAGGCAACTTTAAATAAGGCCAAGACCGAGCGTGATAAAAACATTGTCAGCGATAAGGAGCTTGCAAACGCTAAAAGCGGCATCCAGCAGGGAGAGATGAATATTTCCAATCAGGAGGAGCTTATAGCCCGCCTGACAGAGCAGCTTGGAAGTGATAGCACAGACCTTCAAAAGGCCAAGGATACCCTAAACACGACTATGCTGATTTATGGTGGTCATTATAATCGCCTTGTGGAAGAAACAGACGACTGGATGACAAGAAACGGCGTTATAAGTGATAAGGAACAAAACAAAGAAAGAGCTGTGTATATGGCAGCTCTTATTGAAAGATATAAGATGCGGCTTGAGCAGGATGATGACAACGCTGTTATGTATTCCCTTGAAATGCAGCCCTTTGTTGAAAGCAAGAACGAGGAAGCTTTGGACGATACGGGGAAGGCCCAGCTTTTGGCGAAAATGCTGGTGGCACCCCGTACTGTTGATGCTCAGTTTATGAGGGAAATGATAAAGGCATATGAAGCTGTTTTGCCGGCTCAGAAGGCTGTTGAAGCGGCAAAGGGAGCCTCGGAGCTGACAGCGGCAAAGGATAAGCTTTCCGAGCTTAAAAGAAAGCAAACCCAGCTTCAGACTACCTATGACAACCTTAATGAAAAAAGGGAGCTTTGGAAATCTAGCGATTCTGCTGTGACCTCGGCTCAAAACGAGCTTGAATCCCAGATTTTTGCCCTTGCTGAAAAAAAGATTCAAAGCGGGATTGAAAATTCTACTCAGGCTCTTGACATTGAGGCGCAGAAAAAGCAAGTGGATAAAAAAAGCGCCGCCTTGGCCGAGCTTCGGAGC
The DNA here is from genome assembly GCA_012728025.1 of Clostridiales bacterium. GTDB lineage: Bacteria > Bacillota > Clostridia > Oscillospirales > Oscillospiraceae > UBA2658. The sequence continues at coordinate 10,559 of JAAYFX010000011.1, read as the reverse complement.
GGGGGAGAAGGAGCCGCAATAGAAAGTGCGGTTAATGGAATTGTCAAAACTGTGGATATAACAGCCGGTAACACTGCGGAATCCGGCTCTACGATTATGACCATTGAAGTTCCCGATAGGGGCTATGGCATAAGCATTCCCGTTACCATAGAGCAAAGCAAAAACGTTAAGGTCGGGGATGCCGCCGAGGTTACGAATAACTATTGGGGCAGCAACATAACAGCCACTCTTGTGGGCGTTAAAAGTGACCCGCAAAACCCCAGCACCGGAAAGATGCTCCATTTCCGTCTGGAGGGGGATGTTGAAAGCGGAAGCCAGCTTGGCATAAGCATAGGCGAGCGAGGGGTAAACTATGAAAGCATTGTTCCCAACAGCGCCATACGCACGGATAATAACGGAGATTTTGTTCTAGCGGTTACGACTAAAAACAGCGCCTTTAGCAACCGATATATAGCACAGCGTGTGGACATTAAGGTGCTTGCCAAGGACGACGTAAACAGCGCTGTTTCCGGCGGGCTTTCCTACAATGATTTTGTTATTACCACCTCAACAAAGCCCATTGAGTCGGGGATGCAAGTGCGCCTGCCTGATTGATGTTGGGCCGGATGAAAAACACAGAAAGGCAGGGCAGAAGCTTGAAAGACAAAAAGACAATAATAGTCTGGGTGGTAAACGCCCTGCTTTTAATAATTGCCGTTGCACTTGCCGTAAGTGCCATGTCTATCAGCCGAACCCTCCTTTCCCAACAGGCAGCAGATTTTTGGAAGGGGGAGAGTTATGAGCGCTTTGCTCAAATCTCTGTTTTCTATCCTCCCGATGCCACGAAAACGCAGACAGAAATCATGGCTTTCAGAGACAGCATCGACAAAAAGCTTCTGGATGCCGGTGTGGAGCCTAAAGAGCAGGGGAAAAACTGGGCTGATGCCTACTGCACCCAGACTAAGGTTCAGGTTGAGGGCGAACGGGGGGCTTCTGATGCCACAGCCATTGCCGTAGGGGGAGACTTTTACCTTTTCCACCCCTACTACCTTTTATCCGGAAGCTTTATATCCGAGGACGACCTTATGCAGGACAGGGTTGTTTTGGATTATGAGCTGTCATGGAAACTTTTTGGAAGCACAGAGCTTGAGGGTATGAGTGTTAAAATCGACGGCAAGGACTACTATATCGCCGGTGTTGTAAAACGTGAGGAGGATAGCTTTTCAAGCAGAGCTTATTCGGGGGAACCTGCTATATTCATGCCCTATTCTGCCTTGACGGAAGGGGAGGAAGAAACGGGGATAAGCGCCTATGAGCTTGTGATGCTCGACCCCATTTCAAATTATGCCAAAACCGTAGTTAAAGAGGGCATCGCCGGTGAAAAAGGTATGGTTGTTGAAAATAGTGCAAGATATGGATTTTTAAAAATATTTGACCTGATAATAAATTTTGGGGAGCGCTCAATAGAGACAGACGGTATAATCTACCCCTATTGGGAAAACGCCGCCCGCCTTAGCGAAGCATATTTAGGGGGACTTTATGTAATAATTGCCCTTATCCTTGTTTTTCCTCTTGTATGCCTTTCTATATTGCTAATAAAACTTATAAGATTTATCAGTAAAAAGATTAAATTTGCAGCATTTAAAACTTGGGATGTCTGGGATGACAGATACGCAAGGCGTGATGCAAGGAAAGAGCGTAAAGCTTTAAAGATGGAGCAAGACTTACCGGAAGGGAAGGCATCACGTTTTATTAAAAGGCGGCTCAAAATGCAGTCTGGGCAAAAAAAGGAATGGGATGCTTTGTCAGGGAAGAGCATTTCGGACTTTGATGTCAGCCTCACAAGCGAAGAAAAGGAGCTATCTTTTGATATTGAAAGCATTGTGAAGCAGGTAATGGAAGAGGGTTCATCCGATAGCGATTTTTCATAGAAAACTGAGCCGATGCGTTTATAGCATCGGCTCAGTTTTTTGCAAGGTTCCAAATAAAAGGGGGGCGTGACACAGGTCACCTTATTTAAGCGACAGCTCCGCAATATGCTGTTTAGAAAGCTTATAGATTTCGTCAAAGTTAACATTAGGATTATAAAGGGCTTCGATTTTGTCATGGGTGAGCTTTGTTTCGTGAAGGGCAGATATTGCCTCATCAATAAGGGCAGAGCTTAATTTTTTACACTTTCTTTGCTCACCCCGTTTTTCACCGGAGACAAAGCTGTCAAGCCTTACCCGTCTTGTGTTTTGGACAAGGTTAAGAACGCTATCCGAGCAGAAAAAGCCCAGAGAAAGGGCAGGAACAAAAACGGCCTCATAGCTTTCGGGGCATAAAGGATTTGGGCAGGTGAAAATATCATATCCGGTGCTGATAGCCATGTTTGCAAGATAGCCTAAAGCCGCTTCTCCAAGCAAAAACCTGTTGTCCAAAGAATATGCCCTATTGCACAGCCCTTTTACGGTTTCCGGAAAAGCTGCAAGACCGGTGCTTGAAATAACGCTTAAAAACCTCTTTATTTCACGACCATTTTCCCTATGCCTTTTGCCAAACTCCCGCACACCTATGCCTTTGACACGGCTGATAGCCGCCTCTAAGGCTTCACTGCCTGCTAAGTTTTTTTGCCAGCCCCGCCTTATGGAGCCTGCCGCCCCGAGGAGGGCATAGGCTTTTGAGTATATGTGGGCTGTTTCCTGCTTAAGCCGCAAAAGCTCATCCTTATGTTTGACCATGGCCTTTCGGTCATAATATGCTCCGAGATTTAGGTATGATGAGTCTGAGGCTGCCATACGGGCATCCGCAATATGAGGGGCGGTTCCGTCCATGTAGGCGGTTTTAAGCTGCGGGATGTAAACGCCATCTAAAGAATCGGGGTCGGCAGAGCAAAAGGCATATTCAACCCTTAAACCGGCCTTTTCTGCCGCCTCACCTATTTTTTTCATAAAGCTGGATTTGCCGCAACCGGCTCCGCCTTTTATAATCCAGAGAAAGTCACCCTCATCAAGGGAGACAAAGCTATCATACAGAGAGTAAAAGCCCTGTGCTGTGTTTGCGCCGAGAAAATACCTCACAATATCATTTTCATCCATAATAGACCAGTCCCTTCAAGTTGTGGGTTTATTCTCTACACCTTATGCAAAGACAGCGGCTTTTGACCGTATAGATAACATAAAAAACCTAAAAATCATAGTGCAAACAGCTTCTGCTCTATGGTTTTTAGGTTTTTTATATATTAATCATAAACTTTTGGTTTAACTCATGAGCCTTACCATAACGGCCTTTTGAGCGTGAAGCCTATTTTCGGCTTCATCAAAGATTTCGTCCGCATGAATTTCAAAAGTTTCGGCGCTTATTTCCTCGCCCCTGTGAGCAGGCAGGCAGTGAAGCACCATGGCATCAGGTTTTGCAAGCTTCATAAGCTTTTGGTTTACCTGATAAGACTTAAAGCTTTCCATGCGCTTTTCCGCCTCATCCTCCTGACCCATAGATGCCCAGACGTCGGTGTAAACCACATCAGCATCCTTTGCAGCTTCAAAAATATCATCAGTGCATAAAAAACTTCCGTTTTCTGCGGCCCAGTCCATAATATCGGCATCAGGCTTATAAGCCTTGGGGCAGCCAATTGCAACCTCCATGCCCATTTTAATGCCGCCAACAATAAGGCTGTTTGCCATATTGTTTCCATCACCTATAAAGCAGAGCTTAAGCCCCTTTAAACTGCGCTTATGCTCACGAATTGTCATAAGGTCTGCCAACACCTGACAGGGGTGGGCATAGTCTGTAAGGCCGTTTATAATTGGAATGGAGCCGTATTTTGCAAGGTCTTCCACCTCGTCCTGACCGAAGGTTCTAATCATAATGCCATCAAGGTAGCGGGAAAGCACTCGGGCAGTATCTTCAATCGGCTCACCACGGCCTATCTGCAAATCACGAGGAGAGAGGAAAAGGGCACTGCCGCCAAGCTGATACATTCCCACTTCAAAGCTTATCCTTGTGCGGGTTGAGCTTTTCTGAAATATCATGCCCAAGGTTTTTCCTTTTAGAAGGTGGTGCTCAACACCATTTTTCTTTTCATATTTCAGTTGGTCAGCCAGATTTAAAATGTCGAGTATCTCCTCGGGGGAAAGGTCAGAAAGCTTTAAAAGATGTTTCATTTTCCGATTACTCCCTTCAAAATGCAAAGTGCTTTATCTAAAAGTTCCTGTTCTATGTTAAGGGGCGGCAATAGCCGTATCTTGTTTTTAGCGGTCAGAACAATAAGTCCTCTGTCAAGACAATCAGCGGCAATTTCCTTTGCATCCCGACCGGTTTCAATACCAATCATAAGCCCCAGACCTGTAATGGATTTTACTCCCTTTAAGCTGGAAAGCTCATCTCGTATATACTGCCCCTTTTCTCTCACCGACTCCAGCAAAGGCTCATCAATGCGAGATATTATGTTAACTGCTCCTGCGGCGGCGATGGGGTTTCCTCCAAAGGTGGAGCCGTGGCTTCCGGCAGAGAGTGTATCAGATAGCTTTTCACCCAAAAGGCAGGCTCCAAAGGGCAGGCCGCCGGCAAGACCCTTGGCTGTACTTAGAATATCGGGGGCAACACCATACTGGGTAAAGGCAAAAAGGCTACCCGTTCTGCCGTTTCCCGTTTGTACTTCGTCTACTATAAGAAGAATATCTTTTTCAGCACAGAAGGCGAAAACCCGAGAGACATATTCTTTATCGAGAGGGGTTACTCCGCCTTCCCCTTGAATAAGCTCTAGCATAACAGCACAGACAGTGTCATCACAAAGGCTTTTCAGTGCGTCAAAATCGTTTGCGGGAGCATATTTAAAGTCCGGCAGTAAGGGCTGAAAGCCTTCGTGCATGGCACTTTGGCCTGTGGCTGTAAGGGTTGCCATTGTCCGTCCATGGAAGCTGTTTTGAAGTGTTATCACAGTGTGCCTGCCCCTGCCGTATTTATCGTAAGAATACTTTCTGGCACTTTTTATGGCGCACTCGTTGGCCTCTGCTCCGGAGTTTGAGAAAAAAACCTTCTTCATCCCCGTCCGTGTACAAAGCATTTCCGCAAGGGTTGCCTGTGGCTGGGTGTAATACAGGTTTGAAATGTGCTGAAGCTTGTGTAGCTGCTCATCCACAGCCTTTATCCAATCTTCATCACAAAAACCGAAGGTGTTGACGGCAATGCCACTGCCAAGGTCAATGTATTCCCTGCCGTCCTCGCCTAAAACCAAGGCTCCCTTTCCGGAAACTGCACAAAAAGGAGCACGGGCATAGGTGTTTGCAATATATTTTTTGTCCCTCTCAATTGTTGTCATATCATCGCTCCTAATATTATGTAAACTAATTAATGAAAGCACAGAAAGGACTTTCCGATTGATTATTTAGATGAACATTGTTCCTATACCCTCGTCGGTTAGAGTTTCAATTAAAATTGAGTGAGGGATGCGCCCATCAATTATAAAGACTTTTTTTACGCCTCGCCGTATGGCATCAATGCAGCATTCCACCTTGGGAATCATGCCTCCCGAGATAAGACCCTCGGCAATTAGCTGGGGTGCTTCACTGACATTTACCACAGGGATAAGGGTGGAGGCGTCGTCTTTGTCTCTCAAAAGACCAGCGATGTCCGTCATTGAAATAAGGCTCTCGGCCTTAAGAGTTCCGGCAATGCGTGAGGCCGCTGTGTCGGCATTAATATTATAGCAGTTTCCCTCTTTGTCATAGCCGACGGTGGAAATTACGGGTATATATCCTCTATCTAAAATATCAAGAATAGGAGTGGGGTCAACATTTTTAATTTCACCCACAAAGCCAAGCTCCTCGTCAATTTTAGCAGCTTCAATCATTTGGCCGTCCATGCCGGAAATGCCGATTGCCCGCCCACCCATGTTTCCAATAAGACTTACAAGGTTTTTGGAAACTTTACCTGCCATGACCATCTGGACCACTTGAGCCGTTTCCTTATCCGTTACCCGTAGGCCATTTTTAAATTCAGTTTCCATGCCCATTTTGGCAAGGGTTTCGCTGATTTCCGGCCCGCCGCCATGGACAAGAACAACCTTAATACCAATGAGGGAAAGCAAAACAATGTCGCCCATAACGGCTTTTTTAAGCTCCTCATTAATCATAGCATTGCCGCCGTACTTAACAACAATTATTTTGCCGTTATACTTTTGTATATAAGGAAGGGCCTCTATAAGTACCTTCGCACGTTGGGCATTATTCAGGTTTTCGTTCATTTAAGCTGCCTCCTAAATATTATGTTAACTTCGGTAGTCACCATTTATACGGACGTATTCATAGCTTAAATCGCAACCCCAAGCAGTTGCGGTATATTCGCCGTCTTGAAGGGAGATGAGTATTTCTATTTCCTCACAGCTTAAAATTTTCTTTGCCAGCTCCTCGGAAAAATCAAGGCCGCCGCCATTTTCACAGACTTTTATTTCTCCTGCCTCAGACTTAAATGAAACAGAAACTTTTGAAATATCCGTTTCAGCTCCGGCGTAGCCAAGGGCGCAGAGAACCCGTCCCCAGTTTGCATCCGCACCGAACATAGCACATTTGAGCAGGGGTGAGCAGATGACAGATTTTGCAATCTTTCTGGCATCATCCTTGGTTTTTGCACCTGTTACCGAGCAGGTGAGCAGTTTTCCTGCCCCTTCGCCGTCCTTTGCGATACTGCGGGAAAGAGATGAGCAGACCTCAAACAATGCAGATTTAAAAGTGTCGAAGGCAGAGCCTTCAGAGTCTATGGCTTCATTTTCCGCCATGCCGTTTGCCAGCACCAAAACCGTGTCGTTTGTGGAGGTATCCCTATCAACAGAAATCATGTTGAAACTATCTGAAACTGCATAAACCAGCGCCTTTTTAAGCATTTCGGGGCTTATTGAGGCATCTGTTGTTATGAAAGACAGCATGGTTGCCATGTCGGGATGTATCATTCCGCTGCCCTTGGCTATACCGCCTATAACTGTGCTTTTGCCTTGCAAGTCAAAGCGCAGGGCAACCTGTTTTTTAACAGTATCCGTTGTCATGATTGCTTCGGCAGCGTCATCAGAATTATCTCCAAGGGCTGAAATAAGAGCATCCATACCAGCGGCTATCGGCTCAATACTAAGCTTTTGCCCTATTACTCCAGTAGAGGCAACGGCCACATCTGAGCAAGCAATCCCCAAAGAGCTTTCGACAAGGGAACACATAGCCTCGGCAATCTCTATGCCGTTTGTATTGCAGGTGTTTGCGTTGCCGCTGTTGCATATTACGGCTCTTGCATAGCCGTCTTGAATATTTTTTTGTGTAACGATTATAGGAGCGCCCTTAACAAGATTTTTAGTATACACACCGGCAGCGGCGGCTTTTTTTTCACTGACTATGAGGGCAAGGTCTTTCTTGCCTTTTTTGCGTATGCCGCAATTTATTCCTGCCGCCTTAAAGCCTTTGGGAGCACATACTCCACCGGAAACCATCTCCATATTATGTTAACCTCCAAATTTGCTCAGCTAATTTTCAATCCGCCACGTTCGTCAGCACCGCTCATAATATTAAAGCACTGTATGGCAGCGCCGGAGGCGCCCTTGCCAAGATTGTCGTATAGAGCAGAAACGAGAATTCGCTCATCATTGCCGCTTACATATATCTGCATATCGTCTCGACCTGAAAGGGCCTCGGCGTATAAAGACGAGGGGGCATCATCTACAACATCTATAAGAGCTGCTGCCGCATAATGACTTTTGTATATATCACGAATGTCATCGGGGGAGACCTTCCAAGTCAGCCTAGATGTGTGCAGGCATATGCTTATAAGCATACCTGAGTAAAAGTTTGAAACAATGGGTGAAAAGACAGGGGCATGAGAAAGATTGCAATGCCTTACTATCTCCGGCAGATGCTTATGGCTTTGAGCCATGGCATATTGCTTAGGAGAAAGGGGCGTTTCTTGGGATTCATATTCTGCAATCATCTGCTTTCCGCCACCGCTGTAACCTGTTATGCCGGTGCAGCAAAGAGGATAATTTAAAGGCATAAGCCCCGTCTGAGTCAGGGGAGCTGTGAGGGCTATAATGCCAAGGGCATGGCAGCCGGGGACGGCAACACGCTTTGCCTTTTCAATTTGAAGGCGCTGACTAGAGCTTAATTCGGGAAAACCGTAAACCCAAGTATCCGAGCAACGGTGAGCTGTGGAAGCATCAATAAGGCGGGTTTTCTTTGCGGCGGAAAGAGCTGCCATTTCCCGAGCAGCCTCATCCGGCAGACATAGAAAACAAAAATCAGATAAGCCCATAAGCCTTTCTATTTCTCCCGCATCCCGTCTTAGCTTTTCATCGATTTCCAAAAGCTCAACATCCGAACGCTCAAGCAGGCGGTTCCGAAGCCTTAGGCCGGTAGTTCCTGAGGAGCCAACTATAAAAACTTTTTTCATATTAAACACCACTGAATAAATATTCGCTTATCATGAATATAATACGCTTTATATCTGTAAATTGCAAGTCTTATTTGCATATTTATAATATGATTTTTCCTGTATATATGGATTTTACTTTAGTGCTAATGCACAAATAGAGCTTCTTTTAAATAAAAAGCAAAAAAACACCACAGGCAAAAGCCTGTGGTAAGAAGCGTTATTATATATCGCACAGCAAGGGGGGAGCTTAGCTTACTATACAAATAAGCTTAAAATCTTTGGAAATATTAGACCAGCCTTCTTGCCCCCACATAGTTTCTTGTGTAGTAGTCTAATGAAAGCTCGCTTATGATAACGCTGCCCGAACCGGAGCTGGCGTGGATAAACTGACCGTCACCTATGTAGATGCCCACATGGCCTATTGAGGCAGAGTTTGTAGAAAAGCAAACAGCATCACCGATTTTAAGGTCGGATTTTTCCACATAAGAGCCGTTTTCATAAATTGATGCGGCAGTTCGGTTTATTGAATAACCACACTCTTTATAAACGTAATAAACAAGACCCGAGCAGTCAAAGCCGCTTTCAGTGGTTCCGCCCCAAACATAGGGGGTGCCCATATACTTCATGGCAGTGTCAACAATAATTTGGCCTAAAGGGGAGACCTCACCATCAGAGGGGCTGGGGTTCATGTCAGAAAAGTTATCGGAAACTCCGCCGTTTAGAGCAAAATAATCGCTGTGAACATAGCCTTCCACACCTGTGCCCTGAACCTTATACCAACCGCCATAGACTCCCAAAACTGAGAGACGGGTGCCGTTATTTAAGGTCGTAAGTATTCCGGAGTCAAGGCTTGCCCCCTCACGTATGCGAACACAATTGCCATATATAGTACCTGTACCAAAATTTCCGCCCATGGTTTCGCTGAAATTCAGAAACTCTGAAGCCATATAGCCTGTGGCGCCACGGTAAACAACCTTATACCAATTATCGTCTACCTTGTCGCCTACAACGACAACAGAACCACAAGGGGAGGTGGTTATAACAGAAGCATCGGTGGAAGGGGCGGTGCGGAGGTTTAAAGCATCGGCCTTAACACTTGCGCCGCCAATGCTTGCGGCCATGGCCGAGGCTGATAAAGCCACAGCCGTAACTGAAACCGCCAGAAGGGTCTTTAGGGTTTTCCTGTTCATAGTTTTCCTTTCGCAATTAAATCAAAGAGAAATATTTACCTCCGAAAGGCTTATAACATTGATGCTAAAATGAAGTTTACTGCGCCAATGCTCTTTCAAGCCAAACGGAAGCGACGTCCATTGCCGCATAGAGACTGTCTTTTTCGCTTTTCTTAACGATACGGTCACGGGATTTGATGTCAGGGTCAGTAAGTTGCAATTGCACTGATACTTTTGTCGCAACATCAAGGTCCTTGACCTTTTTGGTATTAAGTATTTGCAGAAGAATAATATACTTATCTGCCATGCTGCCAAAATAAATCATATTATCCTTGCGGCGCAAGGGATGACCTTTATATTCTAATGTATTTTTTTTCTCTGATGCCATTTACTCCAATCCTTTCTGTGCGAATACCTTGCTTCTAAAAATTTTAAAGTAACCGAATTGTAACACATTGTATCTTTATTGTCAACGTGAGCTTTGTGTTGATTATTGACAACTTTTGTCCGTATTTTATCCTGCCCGAACAGGTAGGCAGGATAAAACACAATTATTTGTAATAAAGAACAGCCGATGAAAAAAGCTGTATATCATAGTCTCCGACTACGTTTTTGTAAAGACCCTTGCCTATGCGCTCTGAATGACCCATCTTGCCAAAAATACGACCATCAGGGGAGCATATGCCTTCCACAGCGGCAAGGCTTCCATTGGGGTTATAAGAAATGTCAAGGCTTGGCCTGCCATTTGGGTCAACATACTGGCTTACTATCTGCCCCTTTTCAAAAAGCTCATGCAAAAGAGGCTCTGGGCAGAGGAAGCGCCCCTCACCATGGGATATAGGCACAGTGTAAATATCACCCACTTGGGCTTTAAGCAGCCATGGGGAAAGATTTGAGCAAACTCTGGTTTTTACAAGCTGTGACTGATGCCTGCCTATGGTGTTAAAGCTTAAGGTCGGGCAGTTTTCGTCCGTATCCATAATGCGGCCGAAGGGCACAAGCCCAAGCTTAATAAGAGCCTGGTTT